>CAYVLO010000064.1:0-1863 GCA_964452125.1 uncultured Anaerolineaceae bacterium
TCGGCTCGGCTGGAGATCGATTCGGCCATCACCGTTGCCATGGAAAGGGGCAGGGTCGCCGTCGGGTCGGAATTTGCGCCCGAGTTCAAGGCGCAGCTTGCGAGGCACAAGCCCAGCACCAGGCACCCTAAAAGGCCCAGGATCGGGAATCGACCCTCGGTCCAGGCGGGGCGCGTGGTGGGTTTCCTTTGCTCCCTGATCGGGATGAAACGGCCGCTTTTCTTCATAGGCTCGGGCAGCATACCACAACGGCCCCGGTCTGTCAACGCGCCGCCAACCCCAGATCCTCCAGGGCGGGCTCGACATAGAACGGCTGGCCCATCGCCTGCCTTGGGGCCGGCTCTGGAATGCGCGGGTTTTTGCGGCAGCAAGCGTCCTGCCGAGGCAGGCACGCACTCCATACCTCGAGCTGCCAATGCAAGAGACCGACCCACGCTGTGGAATGCGGAGCCTATCACGGCCCCGGTCTGTCAACGCGCCGCCAACCCCAGATCCTCCACAACCCGCTGGAGATCCTCGACGGCGGGCTCGACATAGAGCGGCTGGCCCACCGCCCGCACCGCGCTGGGGATGTCCTTCAGGCCGTTGCCCGTGACCAAAACGACGATGCGCTCTGTGGGATCGATCCGACCCTCGCGCAGCATCTTGAGGAGCCCGGCAAAGGGGGTCGCCCCGGCCGGTTCGGCAAAGACGCCCGACTCTTGACCCAGGATGCGCATGGCCTCCAGGATCTCCTCGTCGCTGACCGACAGGTATTCGCCGCCGGTGTCGCGCACGGCGCGCAGGGCCTTGATCCGGTCGCGGGGGATGCCCACCGAAATGCTATCGGCCAGCGTGGACGGCACAATCGGCGTGATCTCTTCGGTGCCGGCCCGCCAGGCCTCCACCAACACCGCCGATCCGGCCGCCTGGACGCCCATCAGCTTGGGCAGGCGCTCGATCCAGCCCAAAGCCCGCAGGTCGCGCAACCCCTTGCCCAATCCGCCGATGATGCAGCCGTCGCCCACCCCCACAAATATCCGGTCGGGGGGAACCCAGCCCAGTTGCTCGCAGATTTCCAGAGAGCCCGTCTTTTTGCCCTCGCTCAGGTAGGGGTTAAAGGCCGTGCTGCGGCTGTACCAGCCGTAGCGGTGGGTGGCCTCCAGCGACAGGTCAAAGGCCTGGTCGTAGGTGCCCCGCACCAGGAGGACGGTGGCGCCAAAGACCAGCAGTTGGGCGATTTTGGCCTGGGGCGCCGTTTCGGGCACAAAGATCACGTTGGGCAGGCCCACACTGGCCGACAGGCCCGCCAGCGAAGCCGCCGCGTTGCCCGAGCTGGCGGCGCAGACGATCTCACGGCCCAGCTCCTGGGCTTTGACAATGGCCACAGCGCTGGCCCGGTCCTTGTAGGAGGCCGTCGGCTGGCGGCCATCGTCCTTGATCCACAGGTTGGGCAGGCCCAGGCGGGCGCGCAGGCGCCGCGCCTCGTAGAGGGGCGTCCAGCCCACCGTCAACGGCGGGGGCGGACTGTCGGGATACACGGGCAACAGGGGCTTGTAGCGCCAGATAGAGCGCTCGGGATCGGCTGCCAGGCTCTGGGGAGAGAGCTGCCGCGCCACGACGCGATAATCATAGACGACGTCGAGAATGCCCTCGTTGCCGTGCTTGGGGCAGACGTAGGGGACCTCGTCCACGGCGTACTCGGCGCCGCACAATACGCATTTCAATCCCAGGACGTGCTTCAAGGTCGATCCCTCCTCACGTTTCGAGGTTCAGAAACCCGGGTGCGCTCGCGCCCCCCGTTGTCTCCTGGCTCGCGCGGGATCGTTAGATCCCGCGCTCTGTGCTGACTGCCGCGCACCGTAGGGGCGACGCATGCGTCGC
>CAYVLO010000064.1:1963-11329 GCA_964452125.1 uncultured Anaerolineaceae bacterium
ATGCCCCTACAACCGCCTGCTTCTCCCCGCTCGCCGTCCCGTATCCCCACGGCGCAGCAATTTTGCGGCAGCAAGCGTCCTGCCGAGGCAGGCGCGCACTCCATACAGGGACCGGCATCGGGCCTCACTGGCTGCTCAGAATCCAATGGTTGTACATGCGGTCCAGCTCCTGGCCCGAGACCTCTTCGGCCACGTTCAGGAAATCGGCGGGGGTGGCAATTCGCCAGCGATAGCGCTCCACGTACGCCCGCAATACCGACAGATAGCCCTCGGTCCCCAATTCCTGGCGCAGCGCGTCGAAAAAGAGGGCCGCCTTGCCATAGACCATGATTTCGTATTCGGGCCCAAAGGACGCCGACGGGCGGTTGACCACCGTGTCGCGGCCCTCGTCCACGGCCGTCAGGTAGGGCACGAGCCAGCGCTGGTTGATCAGGGTGTTGGCCCGCGCCTGCCCATAGACGGCCGCGTAATAGGTGGCCATCGAGTATTCAGCCAAGCCCTCGTCCAGCCAGGGTACGTTCACCGGGTCGTTGCCCACCTGGGCATACCACCACTGGTGGGCCACCTCGTGCACGACC
Organism: uncultured Anaerolineaceae bacterium; assembly: GCA_964452125.1. GTDB lineage: Bacteria > Chloroflexota > Anaerolineae > JAAYZQ01 > JAAYZQ01 > CAZNQW01. The sequence goes on from CAYVLO010000064.1 coordinate 2,542, forward strand.
CGATCCTCCAATTGGTTGCGTCGACTGCGGTACAGGTCCAGCCCGATCAGATTGAGGCCGGGGTACTCCATGCCATAGTATTCCAGAGGCGCCTCGACCACATCTATCACGGGGAAGGGGTAGGGGCCAAAGGCCTCACTGTACACGCGCAGCGCCGCCGCGGCTGTGTGCAGGGCCGCCTCGCCGGCAGCGTCGTCGCCCAGCAAATAGTGGGAGCGGACCCGCACCCCCTGGGTGGTGATTTCCTTGACCCGATAATCGGCGCTGGCCAACCAGGCAAACTCGCGCAGGGGCCCGCCCCGGATCTGATAGGTGCGGGCGTCCCCAGCGTCGGGCGCTTGGACGATAGAGCCCGTGGCTACCAGGGTCAGAGTGGAGGGCAGCGTCAGACTCACCTCATACAGGCCGGCAGCCGCAAAGACGGCATCGCCGTGGGCCGGGGCGATATCCTCGCGCCAGGTTTTGCCGTCATGCACGGCCAACAAGGGGTAGGCATCGGGCAGGCTCCAGACGCCCTGGCTGTGCCCAAACAGCACATAGCCTGCCTCCCGTTCGGGGATCTGCACCTCAAAGGTCAGGCTGACATCGGCCGAGGCTCCCGGCGCAAGGGGCGCCGCCAGAGGGATCGCCAGGGCGGTATTGTTGGCCCGCAGGGTAGGCGCGATCCCCTCGCCGTCCACCCACACCGACGCCACTTCCAGCCGGCCCCCGTACTGGGGCAGGTTGGGGTAGAGTCGAAAGACGATTTCCTCCAGGGCTCGGGCGGTAGTGTTGGGAAAGGTCACCTGCTGGCGGCCCGTCAACCGCCGAGCCGCCGGATCGAGGGTCAGTTCCAGCCGGTACTCGGCCAGGGGGCCTGCCTGCTCGACGCCCACCATCGCCGTGACGGTCTCGTCCAGCCCAGAGGCCACATCGGAGGGGGCGCCACAGCCCGCCAGCGCCAGCGCCGCCAAAAGCCCCAGTGCAGGGAGCAGCCAGCCATAGACTTTCATGGTGCCTTTCCTCCATCCGCCGCCGGAAAACACGTCCGGTACACGTCGATGGCTCTCGCGGCGGGGTTTCTCATGGTACGCTACCGTCCATCCACCGATGAAAACCGCGCCAGGGTGTCGAGGATGACCCCATGGGCGCGCCCGTTGCTGGCGATCACACCCTGGCAGGGGGCCAATTCGGGTTTGTTGTACACGGGTGTTTGGCCGCAGAGATCGGTCAGGATCCCGCCGGCTTCGAGCAGCACCACGTGGGGCGCGCACAGGTCCCACTCTTTGACGGCCGAGGTGCCCACGTACAGATCGCACCGGGCGCGGACAATCTCCCCCACCTTGAGACCCACGCTGCCCATGCGGGTGACGGCCTCGATGCCCAGCTCGCGCCGGGCGTCCTGGACAAACGGCGAATAGTGGGAGCGACTGGCGACCAGGCGCATGCGGACGACCTCGTCGATATCCGACACCCAGAGCCGCTCCTGCCGCCCATCGAACAGGTGATAGGCGCCCTGGCCTTTCAGCGCCAGGTACTCGCGACCCGTCGTCGGCTGGTAGACCACCCCCAACACCGGGGCGCCCGCCACCGTCAGGGCGATCTGGACCACAAACTCGCCCGTCTCGGCGATGAACTCGGTGGTGCCGTCCAGGGGATCGACGATCCAGACCCGCTCTCGGTCCAATCGCGTCCGGTCGTCTTCCGATTCTTCGGTCAGCAGTCCGTCGCCGGGGAAGGCCTGGGCCAGGCCGGCCCGAATGAGGGCATCGGCGGCCCGGTCAGCCACGGTCACCGGTTCGTCGGCGGCCTTAAGCTCGACCGCCACGCCCTGTCGGTAATGGCTGAGGATCGTCTCGCCCGCCTCGCGGGCCAGGCGCCGGGCCACGGTCAATTCCCGGTGCAGGTGGCTGTCTGCAAACATGTCGCTCTCCATGTGGGCCATCGGTTCTGCAGCGAATTGTACCACCTACCCGCGGCTTTGTCAAAAGAGCGCAATGGATTTTAGTGGAATTCTACTGAAAAAAGGAGAATTCGATTCGAGGCGCGGCGAATTGTAGGGACGACAGCACGCTATGGAGTGCGGCACCTTGGTGCCGCAAATGTTGCGCAAGCTGAGCTTGCGCACTCCAAAACGGGGCGAGGCATCGGCGGTAGGTGGTTTGTGAGCCCAAGGGGTTGCGGCCGGCGCCATCGACTGGTGCGGCCCAATTGCCAGCGCCGATGCCGTCGCCCCTACATTATGCATCCGCCGCAGGGGGCGGCAAGAAGAGCGGGCCTGTTGTAGGGGAGAGGCATTCCTGGTGGGGATCGGGTCGCGAAACGATCTATGACGGGACGAAAACCGCGGCCGTGGACAGGTTTTCCTGGGAATGCCTCGCCCGCCTCGGCCCAAGGTGGGCGAGGCATCGGCGGTAGGTGGTTTGTGAGCCCAAGGGGTTGCGGCCGGCGCCATCGACTGGTGCGGCCCAATTGCCAGCGCCGATGCCGTCGCCCCTACAGTATGCATCCGCCGCGGGGGACGGCCCCCGGTTGAAACGGCGCCGGGCCGTCAAGAGTCGGCGAGGAGGAGGTCCCGCGCTTCGAGGGGCGCCGGATCGCAGGCCTGGATGGCCATCATACGGCCCCGGAACCGGGGCAGCACATCGGCCAGATAGACGCGGGCCAGTTCCCGCTTGCGCTCCGACGCGCGCCCATCACGCAGGGCCAGCCAGCCCGTGAGGACGTCCACCGCCATCTCGACCAGGTCCGAAGCATAATAGTCGATCAGGTCGCCATCAGTCTGCTCCCTTACGTGGTCGATGGATCGATTCAGCAGCGTCGTGGCTTCTTCCAGTTGGTCCTTGAGGGCGCGCAGCTCGGGCCCATAGTCCTGCGCCGCCCACTCCTGGAACAGTCCGTCGAGGGCGTGGCTCAACAGGCCGCTGGTGGCGGCGACCACCTGGAGCTGGCTCGTCCCCTCGTAGATGCTGGTCACCCGCATATCGCGAAAGTGGCGCTCTATGTTAAACTCGCCCATGTACCCCGTCCCGCCGTGGACCTGCATGGCCTGGTAGACGATGCGATTGCCCATCTCGGTGGCGTGGTATTTGGCCAGGGGGGTCAGGATGGAGGCCAGTCGCTCGGCCTCTTTGAGGCGGGCACGCCCCTCGGCGTCCAGTTGGCCTCGCTCCTTCAAGCGTTCGTAGGCCTTTTTCAGGTCGACCCACCGGCCCGCCTCATAGATCAGCGAGCGGGTGGTTTCAATGTCGCCGCGCATCGACAGCAGCATGCGGAACACCGCCGGGATGGCATCGATGGATTTGGCGAATTGGACGCGCTTTTGGGCATACTGGTAGGCTTCGCGGTAGGCCGCTTCGGCAATGCCCACCGCCTGGGCCGATACGGCGATGCGGGCGCCGTTCATCATCGACATGGCATAGCGGATCAGCCCAAAGCGGCGCTTGCCGATCAGGCGGGCGGGCGTGTCGCAGAACTGGATTTCGCAGGTGGGCGAGGCGTGAATCCCCAACTTGTGCTCGATGCGGCGGATGTGCACCGAGTCGTCGGCCTCGACCTCGAACAGGGACAAGCCGCGGGCGTCGGTGCTGCCCTCTTCGGATCGGGCCAACACCAGCATCACATGGGCGTTTCCGTTGGTGATAAAGCGTTTGACCCCATTGAGGCGCCACTCGCCCGTGGCCTCGTCATAGGTGGCCCGGGTCTGGGCCACGCCCAGGTCCGACCCGGCGTCGGGCTCGGTCAGCACCATCGCCCCGGTGACCTCGCCCCGCGCCATCCGGGGCAGGACCCGCGCTTTCATCTCCTCGTCACCAAACTCGGCGATGGTCCCCGAGATCTCTTGCAGGCCAAAGATCGTCATGATCGCCGGATCGGCCCGCGAGACGATTTCGATCATCATCTGCAAGATCGAACTGGGCAGGTTCAGCCCGCCCCATTCCCAGGGTAAAAGGACGCCCATCAGCTCGGCCTGGCGCAAAAGCTGGAGCGCTTCCTGGGTCGGTGGGGCATAGTGGACCTGGCCCTCGACGAACTGGGCGCCGATCCGGTCGGCCTCGGCGGCCCGCGGCGCGATCTGCTCGGCGCAGATTTCGCCCAAAATGGTCAGCAGCCGCCGATAGTTGTCGCGAGCGTCGGCATAGTTGCGCGGCGCGCCCGGATATTCCTCGTGATAGCGATAGCCGTCTTCCAGCGCGGCGACCACCTCTTCGAGATCCAGCCTCTCCAGATGGTACTGGAGGTCGGCATTGTCGGTGAAAAAATTGCCTGCCATAGGGTTGCTCCCTAGTCTCTCTTTTCGCGATAGGCCCGGATCATCCGGGGGAGGGCCTGCCGGAGATCGCCGACGATTTTATAGTGAGCGATGTCAAAGATGGGCGCGTGGGGATCGGTGTTGATGGCGATGATCTTGCTGGATTGGTCCATGCCGGCCCGGTGTTGCACCGCGCCCGAGATCCCACAGGCGATGTACAGCCGCGGGCGCACCGTGACGCCCGTCTGGCCCACCTGGCGCTCGGCCGGGGCAAACCCGGCATCGACCGCCGCCCGCGAAGCCGCCACCTCGCCGCCCAACACCTCGGCCAGCTCGTGGAGCAGTTCAAACCCCTCGGCGCTGCCCACGCCCATCCCCCCGGCGACGATGACCGACGCGTGTCGCAGATCGACGGTCGGCAGCCGCACCTCCCGGGACAAAACTTTCAGGCCTAGATCGCCGTCGGCAAAGGTGGGCTGTACCGGGCGGACGGCGCCCTGGCGCGAAGGATCGGGCGCCCTCAACCGCATGACGCCCTCGCGCACCGTGGCCATCTGGGGGTGCATCTTGGGGTTGACGATGGTGGCGATAATGTTGCCGCCAAAGGCCGGGCGGATCTGGTAGAGGAGATCCCGGGTCGTTTCGCCCTGGTATTCCCAATTGCCGATCTGCAAGTCGGTGCAGTCGGCCGTCAGACCGGCCCTCACCGCGCTGGCTACCCGCGGCGCCAGGTCGCGGCCCACGGGCGTGGCTCCCATCAAAAAGATATAGGGCCGGTGTTCGCGGATCAGGTCGATGGCCACCCGCGCAAAGGGCAAAGTGCGATAGTCGGCCAGTTCGGGATGGTCGGCCAGGAACACGACGTCGGCGCCGTGGGCAATGACCGGGTCGGCCCATTGGGCGATCTGATGCCCCAAAAGCAGGGCCGCCACCGAACCGTGCAGCGCATCGGCCAGCTCGCGGGCCTTGCCCAGGAGTTCCAGGCTCACCGGCGCAAGGTCCCCCTCCTGCTGTTCCACAAACACCCAGACTTGGCGGTTGTCCGTCATGATCGTCTCTGCCTCAGAGTACATAATCGTGCACCAGTTCTCGGATCAATTCAGCGAGGCCGCTGTCGCTGTTTTCAAAGGTCTGGCTGCCCTCCGAGGCGAGCACCACCGAGTGGATCTTGAGCACTTTGGTGGGCGAGCCCGCCAGGCCCACGCGGCTTGGGTCGGCGCCAATATCGGCTGCATTCCAGACGGTGATCTGCAATCCGCGGTCTGCCAGATACGATTGCAGCGCCTCCTGGGCGCCAAACTCGGGCCATTGGGTCAGGAGGGCGTCCAGCTCAAAGGGCGTCGCCGCCAGCTTGTAGGCCATCACCCGGCGCACCGAGGGCGGACGGGGGGTGTTGGCGCTCCCAACGACGGTGAGCAGGCAGGGCAGGCCGCACTGCACCACCTCTGTGCCCAGGGGCAGCGCCCGCTGCACCACGATCTGATCCTCCGCCAGCGACTGGATCGCCTCGGCGTAGGTAATCTGGGGCAGCCCCAGCTTTTCGGCCACCTGGGGACCCACCTGGGCGGTGTCGCCATCGATGGCCTGGCGACCGCAAAAAATCAGGTCCACCGCGCCGATCTCGGCGCTGAGGTGCTCCACCGCGCACTCGAGGGCGTAGGACGTCGCCAGGGTGTCCGATCCGGCCGTGGCGCGGTCGGTGAGCAGGATCACCCGGTCGGCCCCCCGATACAGCGCCTCGCGCAACACCTCGGCCGCTCGGGGCGGCCCCATCGTCAGGACGGTCACCTGGCCCCCGTACTGGTCCTTGACCTGGAGCGCCATTTCCAGGGCGTTCAGGTCTTCGGGATTCAGGATGGCAGGCAACGCCGCGCGATTGACCGTGCCATCCTCTTTCATCGCCTTGCCTGTGATGTGGGCTGTATCGGGCACCTGCTTGACCAACACCACACAGTTGTAGGTCATAGATTCCTCCCCACGCTACGACGAGCCGGAGCCTGCGATCCACGCCGCCGAACGGCCGATGGCTGCCTCGGCTTCGGCCACAATTCGGTCGACGATCTCTTGCACCGGCGCCACATCCGAGATCAAGCCGCAACACTGGCCGGCCATTACGCTCCCGCCCTCGATATTGCCGTCGATCATGGCCGCCCGCAGGGTGCCGGCGCCCAACCGCACGAACTCTTCTTGCGACAGCCCTCGCGCTTCCAGCTCGGCGAGGCGGCGCACAAAGGGCCCGCGGATGGACCGCACCGGATGGCCATAGACGGCCCCGGTGACCAAGGTGGCCCGGTCGCCGGCGTGGACGATTTTTTCCTTGTAATTCGGATGGGCTGGGCATTCGACGGTGCAGATAAAGCGGGTGCCCATCTGCACCCCCTGGGCGCCCAGGGCCAGGGCCGCGGCCAATCCCCGGCCGTCGGCGATCCCACCCGCCGCGATGACCGGGATCCGGACCGCGTCGACAATCTGCGGGACCAGGGGCAACGTGGCCACATCGCCCACATGCCCGCCCGACTCCATGCCCTCGGCGATGAGCGCCTGCGCGCCCTGTCGCGCCATCCGCAGAGCCAGGGCCACCGAAGAGACCACGGGGATGACCACGATGCCCGCCCGCTGGAGCGGCTCCAGAAAAGGCCCGGCGTTGCCGCCGCCCACGGTGACGACCGATACCCCTTCGTCGATAAAGGCCTGGACGGTGTCTCGGGCGCCCTCGGTGAACACGGGCACGTTGGCGCCAAAGGGCCGGTCGGTCAGGGTTTTGGCGCGCCGAATCTCGGCCCGCACCCAGTCGGCGGGCGCGTCGCCGGCGCCGACGATGCCCAATCCGCCGGCGTTCGAGACCGCGGCGGCCAGTTCGGCCGAGGCGGCCCAGGCCATGCCGCCCTGGAGGATGGGATGTTCGATGCCGAGTAGTTCGCATAAAGGGGTTTTGATCATGTTGCCTCCTGGACTGTACCTCCCATTAGAACACGGCTTGGGCGCAGAAGTTACGGCGCCGGGCCACGCATCCTTTTTGGGAACCGGGTGTTTTACTCCAAGGAAGGTCCTTCTATAGGCTCGCGCGGGATCTGAGGATTCCGGGCCCGCCAAAGGGTCTTTTGACCCTGATTTTTCATTGTGGGAGGGGTACCAATGAACAAGAGAGTTGTGATTACGGGCATGGGCGCCCTGACGCCGGTGGGCCATACCGTATCGGCCCTGTGGGAGAGCCTGGTACACGGGCGTTCGGGCGTGGGACCGATCACCCTCTACGACGCCTCGGACCAGAGCGTGCAGATCGCGGCCGAGGTCAAGGGGTTCGATCCACGGGACTATCTGGACGCCAAACAGGTCAAGCGCACCAATCGCTGTACGCAGTTGGCGTTGGCGGCGGCCGAGGAGGCCGTGTCCGACGCCGGCTTGCGCTTTGACGGCAACGGCCATGGCCAGGCCGGGGTCATGGTCGGTACGGGCATCGGCGGTGTGGTGACCCTGATCGAGAACCTGGAGGTCATGAGGGAGCGGGGGCCGCGCCGGGTGAGCGCGCTGATGATCCCGATGATGATGCCCAATGCGGCGGCGGGGGAGATTGCCATTCGCTACGGCCTGCACGGGCCGGCCCTGGCCCTGTCGGCGGCCTGCGCCAGCGGGTCCAATGCCATCGGCGAATCGGCCCAGCGCATCCGCCAGGGGCTGTCGGAGGTCATGATCTGCGGCGGCGTAGAATCGGTGATGCACCCCATCGGTTTTGCGGCTTTAGCCAATATGCGGGCCGTTTCTCAACGCAACGACGAGCCGGAACGGGCCTGTCGACCTTTCGACGCCACCCGCGATGGGTTTGTCATGGGCGAGGGGGCCGGTATTCTCGTTTTGGAGAGCCTGGACCACGCCCGCGAGCGGGGCGCCCCCATCCACGCCGAAGTGGTGGGCTATGGCGCCAGTTGCGACGCTTTTCATATCACCGCGCCCGACGAAAACGGGGCCGGGGCCGCCGAGTCGATGCGCATGGCCATGGAGGACGCAGGCCTTCAGCCCGGCGAGATCGACTATATCAACGCTCACGGCACCAGCACCCCGCTAAACGATGCCATCGAGACCAAGGCCATCCACACTGTGTTTGGCGAGCAGGCCGGCCGGGTGCCGGTCAGTTCCACCAAGTCGATGGTAGGCCATTTGATGGGGGCCGCTGGCGCGGTGGAGGCCATCGCCTGCGTCAGGACGCTGCAGACCGGCGTCATTCATCCCACCATCAACTATGAGCATCCCGACCCCGCCTGCGATCTGGACTATGTGCCCAACGTGGCCCGGGAGGTCCCCTGCCGCACGGCGCTGTCGAACTCGTTCGGGTTTGGCGGTCACAACGCCACCCTGATCCTGCAAAAGTGGGAGGAGTGACCGGCGCGCCTTGTGCCTGCACGGCGCCCCTGGGGCGGGAGGGCCTACCACACGTGTAAGCTGTTTCCGCTGTGCACGTGTAGGGGCGCGGGTCTGGCGCTGACCGACCAGGCGCGAATGGACGCTTCCGCTGTGCACGTGTAGGGGCGCGGGTCTGGCGCTGACCGACCAGGCGCGAAT
>CAYVLO010000065.1:0-11270 GCA_964452125.1 uncultured Anaerolineaceae bacterium
CCATGGAACGCCGCCCCTATGTCAAGGCCGACGTGCCTCAGGTGGCCCGTGTGGTCGATGCCCTGCCCAACATCGACTTTTGCGAGTCGTTGGGCACTGTGAGCGATGTGCATTACGATCTGGGCGCGCTGTACGAGTTTGCAGGCATGTTCCCCAACACCAGCAAGCCCATCGTTGCCTGGTCGTACGACCGCTTTGATTCGGCTGGCATCCACGAGATCGCCATCACCGAGGCAGGGGGGCAGGCGGCCTTTGATCGGCGGCCCAACTATGTCCACTACTGCGAACCGCTCTCGCCCCTGGTGAGCACCTTCGAGGCGCTGGACAAACTTATGTTTGCGGCGCGCCACCGCGTCCCCCTCGTCTTTACGCCATGCCCCATTGCCGGTGGCACAGCCCCGGTAACGGCTGCGGGCATCATCACCCAGGCCGCGGCCGAGTCGTGGATGGGCCTGACCCTGGCCCAGACTTTGCGGCCCGGCTTGCCCTTTATCATGGGCGGCGTCCTGTCCGTCATGGACATGAGTTCGATGATCCTGGCCTACGGCGCCCCCGAGCTGCCGTTGATGATGGCCGGACTCACCGAGCTGGCCCACTTTGCGGGCCTGCCCCTGTGGCAGACGGGTGGCTGCACCGATTCCAAGACCTTTGACGAGCAGGCCATCATCGAAGGCTCCATGTCGGTCTTTTTCTCGGCCCTCACCGGCGGCGACCTGACCCACGACGTGGGCTATACCGAGAGCGCCATGACCGGCTCGGTGTTCCAGCTTGCGGCCATGGACGAGGCCATCGGCTATTCGCGGCGCATCACCCGCGGCATCGAAGTGACCCCCGAAACCCTCGCTGTCGACGTGATCAAGGCCGTGGGACCCAATGGCCACTACCTGCGCCAGGCCCACACGCGCAAGTTCTACAAGAACGAGTTCTGGTACCCCAACCTCTGCGACCGCCGCAACTATGAAGAGTGGGAGATGATGGGCAAGACGAGCTTCAAAGAACGCACCGTCGCTCGCGTGAACGATATTCTCGCCACCCACCGGCCGTCGCCCATCAAACCAGAGACCGAAGCCGTGATCGAAAAGGTGCTGGCCGAAGCTGAAGAACGGGTGAAGAAATAGGAGACCAAAGATGAGTAGATTATACGAGCGCATTTCAACCGCCATCATAGAAGGCGAGCCGGAAAAGACGGCCGAGTTGGTCCAAAAGTGTCTGGACCAAGGCCTGGATCCCAAAGAGATCCTGGACAATGCCATGATCGTCGGGATGGGCGAAGTCGGCGTCCGCTTCAAGGCCGGCGACATGTTCGTGCCCGAAGTTCTGATGTCGGCCGACTCTATGCAGGCTGGCCTGGTCGTTCTGCGGCCCCATCTGGTGGCCGGCGGCGTCAAGCTCATTGGCAAGATCGTCATGGGTACCGTCAAGGGCGACCTGCACGACATCGGCAAGAACCTGGTGAACATGATGTGCGAGGGCGCCGGTTTTGAGATGATTGACATTGGGTTCAATGCCGACCCCGAGGACTTTATCCAAGCCATCAAGGAGCATCAACCGGACGTAGTGGGCATGTCGGCCATGTTGACGACCACCATGCGGGCCATGGCCCACACGGTCAAGGCCATCGAAGAGGCCGGCTTGCGCGATAGGGTCAAGATCATGGTCGGTGGCGCCCCTGTGGATGCCGCCTTTGCCGAACGCATCGGCGCCGATGGCTATGGTTCTAACGCACCCGCCGGCTCCGATCTGGCCAAAAAGTTTGTCGGCGCGGCTTAAATGAACGGCTCCGGATCGCCGGGGGAACGGCCGGTCGTCGTCGTTTCCTGCCAGGTGCTACAAGCCATGCTGTCGCGCCTGTTGCCCGAGGGCCTGGCCCAAAAGGCCACCTTCATGGACTATGGCCTGCACCGCGTGCCCGGCAAGATGGCCGCGTCGCTCCAGGAGATCCTGGATGGGATCGAGGAGCCCAGCGTGGTCATGCTCGGCTATGGCCTGTGCGGCAACGGCCTGAAGGGCCTGCGGGCCGGGAAGCACATCCTCGTCGTGCCCCGCGTGGACGACTGCATCGCGCTACTCCTCGGCTCGCGGCGCGCCTACTTTCGCGAGTTCGAGGCGGTGCCGGGCACCTACTACCTGAGCAAGGGCTGGCTGGAATCGGGCAGCCATCCCCTCAAAGAGTACGAGGAGTATGTGCCCAAGTACGGCGCCGACCAGGCTGCTTGGATCATGGACCAGCAGTACCAGCACTATAAGCGGCTGGTGCTCGTCGCCCAGAGCCAGGCCGACCTGGACGCCTATCGCGAGCAGGCACTGCAAGTCGCACGCTTTTGCGAGAGGTGGGACATGCGCTACGAAGAGCTGCTTGGCTCGGATGGGTACGTGCAGCGCCTTGTGGCCGTGGCCTCTAACCTGGAGGCGGCCGACAGCGACTTCCTGGTCATTCCGCCCGGTGGAGAGATCCACCAGGAGCAGTTCATGCGATGAATGCCAATCTAACAGGAGAAGGAACCATGCAAGTACGAAAAACAAATTATACTGTGAACGCCACGCCGACATTCCAGGTGCTGACCGAAGACGAGATCGAAGCGATCTATTTTTCGGCTCTTTCTGTCCTGTACGAAACCGGCGTGCGCGTATACGACGCGGAAGGCGTGCGCGTGGCCTACGAAGGTGGAGCCATCGTCGAGGATACCCAGAAGGATAATAGCCTCGTCAAGATCCCGCCCTGGCTGGTGGACAAGGCGCTGGCGACATTGCCGCGCAAGGTCGTGGTCATTGGCCCCGACCGCAAGCACAAGATGGAACTCTACAAAGACTCGCTCTACTTTGGTTCGGGTTCCGACACGCCCTTTACCATCGATCCCTACACCGGCGAGCGGCGCCGCGCCCTGTACAAGGACGTCAAGAACTTTGCCAAGCTGGCCCAGGCGCTGCCCAACATCGACTTTCACATGTCCCTGGGCATCGTTCAGGACTCGCAGGTGGGCACCTACGACCGCTGGCAGTACCTGGCCATGCTGGAAGGGACCAACAAGCCCATCAATATCACCGCCGTGGACATCGACGGGCTGCGCGACCAGCTCGAGATGGCCTACATCCGCGTGGGTGGCAAGGACGAATGGCGCAAGGGACCCATCTTTTCCCTCTACATCGAGCCGGTCTCGCCCCTGAGCCACTCGGAAGAGGTGGTGCAAAAGCTGCTCTTTGCTTCGGAGCACGAGATCCCCTTTGTCTACACGCCCTGCCCCCTGGCTGGCGCGACGTCGCCCTGCACCCTGGCGGGCACGGCGGTGCAGGCCCTCACCGAGAGCCTGTTCGGCATCGTCCTCAGCCAGATCGTCAAGCCCGGCGCGCCCCTCATCATCGGCGGCCTCATGTCCAACATGGACATGCAGACGACCGTCTACTGCTATGGCTCGCCCGAAATGGCGCTCCTGAGCGCGGCCTACACCGACATCACCAAGTGGCTGGGCGTGCCCGAATACGAGACGGCGGGTTGCTCCGATGCCAAGATGTTCGACGAGCAGGCGGCCATGGAAGGCACAATCAACATCACCACGGCAGCCCTCGCCGGCGGCAACATGATCCACGACGTGGGCTACCTGGAGCAAGGGTTGACAAGCTCGGCCGAGATGATGGTCGCCTCCGACGAGATCATTGACCGGGTCAAGCGCATCCTGCGCGGTATCCCCGTGGACGACGATACCAAGGCCCTGGACGTCATGGAGACCGTCGGCCCGGGTGGCCACTATCTGGAGCACGACCACACCTACAACCGCTTCAAGACCGAGATCTGGCGCCCCAAGCTCACCGACCGGCTGAACTGGGAGAACTGGACGGCCGCGGGCAGCAAGACCTATCGCGACCGAGTGCACGAGCGCGTAATCGAGTTGCTCGAAGCCGAAACCGAGCCCCTGTTGGACGAAAAGATGTACCAGGAGCTCAAGCGCGTCTGCGAATCGGCCGATACCCGGCACAAGGACGAGGAGTTGGATTTCAACTTGTTCGTCTAGCCCTGGCGGGGAAGAGGCAGGTCTCCCGGTCGGGATCATGCGTCCCGACCGGGAGACCTCGTGGCCTGGATCGTCAGGCTGCCGCCAGGGGGGCGGGCTCGGGCGATCTCGCGCAAACGAAAGACATGGGGCCGACGGGCCTCGTGGATGTCCCGTCGCCCGCTTTGCGAAAAGCAGGCTTGTCGGAAGCACGTAAACTCGGTCCCCCGGCGCGAGGACCGTCTGTAATGGGGAAGACCTTTGGACACGAACACTGTCACCAATTTGGTATTAGGTATTGACACAGGTGGTACGTATACCGATGGTGTGCTGTTAGAATATGAATCGCGGCGGGTGCTGGCCAACCACAAGAGCCTGACCACCAAGCGCGATTTTGCCATTGGCATCGAAGAGGTCATCGAGGGCATCCACATCGAGGATCCCTCGGCCATCCGCATGGTCTCTGTCTCGACGACGCTGGCCACCAACGCCATCGCCGAGGGCAAGGGCAAGCGGGTGGCGCTGTTTCTCATCGGCTATGACCCCGATCTTCTCAGCCGCTTTCAGTTGGACGGTCGCCTGGCGACCCCCAATTTCTATTTTTTCGATGGGGGCCACGATCTCTATGGCCGCGAAAAGAAACCCCTCGACTTGCCGGGTATCTTGGCCAAAGTCGTCGAGATCAAGGACAAGGTGGATGCCATTGCCATCTCGGCCTATTTCAGCCCCTTGAACCCCGAGCACGAGAACCGGGTGTACAAGGCCATTTCCAGCGTGTGCGATCTCCCTTTGGTCCTGGGACACCAGCTCTCCACCAAGCTCGGTTCGGTGGAACGGGCCACGACGGCGGCCCTCAACGCTTCCCTCCTGGCCGTGCTGCACGATTTCATTATTGCCGTCCGGCGAGCGATGGAAAAGCGACAGATCGATGCGCCTCTTATGGTGGTGCGCGGCGATGGCACGCTGATGAGCGATGAATTTGCCGCCCGCACGCCCGTGGAGACCATCCATTCGGGGCCGGCGGCCAGCGCCATTGGCGGGCGGTTCCTGTCTCGTAGGGACGATGCCCTCATTGTCGACGTCGGCGGCACGACGACCGACATTGCCCTCATTGTGGACGGACAGGTGACGGTCAGCGAAGAAGGCGCCACGGTGAGCAACTACAAGACTTCGGTCAAGGCGGCCAATCTGCTGTCCATTGCCCTGGGGGGCGATAGCCATATCAGCCTGGGCCACGACAACGAGATCCTCCTCGGCCCCGAGCGGGTGACGCCCCTGGCCTACCTGGCCTGGAGCTATCCCCAGGTGCATCGGCAGCTCAAGGCCTTGGCGTTGCGTAGCTGGTCGCAGGCCACGCCCGACTGGCTGGAGTACTGGTTCCTGCTTCGCGATCCCGCGGACCTGGGTGCGCTTCACTCCACGCGCGAGCAAGTACTCGTGGCCCTTTTGCGCGATGGGCCGCGGGCCGTGCCCGACATTCTCAAGGAACTCAAGCTTCTCCACACGGCCCAGGTGGGGGTACCTGACCTCTTTCGTCAGGAGATCGTGGGCCGGGCCGGACTCACCTCCACCGACCTGATGCACATCGAGGGCCGCTACGATGTCTGGGATGCCGAGGCGTCGGCCCTGGCCTGGAAGGTGTTTTGCCAGTTCCAGTTCCGGGACCCCGACGAGGTGCGCCAAGAGGTGTGGACCCACGCCAGCGAGATGATTGTGCACGCCATCCTCACCTTTCTGGCGGAGCGCCCCTTGCAACTGGGCGACCGGCAGCGCTGCCTGGACGGGGTCGACTCGGACATGGCCCGTTGGTTTTTCTACAACAGCCTCTATCGAGTGCACCCCCACCTGGATACGAGCATCCGCCTGACCCAGCCGATCATTGGCATTGGCGCCCCGGCCGGGATTTTCCTGCCCCCCGTTGCCGAGGCGCTACACACCGAGTTGCTGCTGCCCGAGCATCACCAGGTGGCCAATGCCGTGGGCGCCATCGCTGGCAGCGTCATGGTGGAGGAGGAACTGCTGATCTACCCCCAGCTTTCCCATTCGGGCCTGGAGGTGTTCGGCTACTATGTGCAGGCCCACGACGAGCGATTCGAGTTCGAGGAATTGGCCGACGCCCTGGCCCATGCCCGGTCCCTCAGTCAGCAGCGGGCCCTGGGCGCGGCGCTTCGCTCCGGCGCCAGCAATCCTCAGGTCACCGTCGAAGAGCTGACGGACGGCCTGGACACCTATCGGATCCGAGCCAAGGCCATTGGCAATCCGAGGTTGACACGATAAGTAGGGAGAACCAGAGGAAAGAAGAATGGAACTGGAACGTATCGATACCAAGCGCGCCTATGATCTCATCCGAGAGCGCATCACCACGCTGCAACTCGCCCCAGGGGCGGTGATCGACGAGCAGGAGCTTGCTGCCAGCCTCGATATGGGCCTGGCGCCCGTCCGCGAAGCCCTCAAGTTGCTTGTGCACGACGGCCTGGTCCTCATCACCCCACGCCACGGCATCCTGGTGAGCGACCTGAACATCCCCGACCTGGATCAACTCAGCGAGATGCGCCTGGCGCTGGAGGGTTTGAGCGCCCGGCTGGCCGCTCAGCGGGCCACCGCCGACGAAGTGGTGATCCTCGAAGCCCTGCGCCGGGAACAGGCCCAGACGCCAGCCGACGACAGCCACCGGCAGTTCGCCATCGACCACAAGTTCCACGAGGCCATCGCCCGGGCTGCCCATAACAAGTACCTGGCCGAATCGTTGGAGCGGCTCTTTGGCCTTTCTCAGCGGCTGTGGTACCTGGCGCTGCCTCACCTGGGCTTTTTGCCCACCGCTGTGGAAAAGCACGTCGATCTGGTGGAGGCCATCCAGGCCCGAGATGCCGAGCGCGCCGAGGCCATCATGCGCGAGCACGTGGCCGAATTTTACGACCAAGTCCGCCAGATCCTGGCGAAAGAGGAATCGTCCGACTAACCGAGGCCCACGGCTCGGGGCCGTGGCCTGCCAAAACGCAAAGGAGAATGCACCATGAGCGAAAATCGTCTGGTCTATCTGTCGTATGCCGACGTCAATAGCCTGGGAGTGACCATGGCTGAGGTCATTGATGCCCTGGAGATCGCCTTCCGCGAGAAAGGGGAGGGCCGGATCGAGATGCCGCCCAAGCCCGGCGTCCATCCCGGGGGCGGCGACAACTTTATCCACGCTATGCCGGCCTACATCCCGGCCCTGGAGTCGGCGGGCGTCAAGTGGGTGAGCGGCTATCCCGACAACTTTCGACGAGGATTGCCCTACATCACCGGCTTGCTGATCCTGAACGACGTCGAAACAGGCCTGCCCCTGTCGGTCATGGACTGCGTCTGGATCACAGCCATGCGCACCGGGGCAGCCACCGCCGTGGCGGCCCGCTACCTGGCCCGGCCCGATTCGTCCACCGCCGGCATCCTGGGCTGCGGCGTCCAGGGTCGCACCAACCTGGAGGCCCTCAGCGTGCTCTTTCCCCTGAAAAAGGCCTGGGCGTACGACATTCGGCCCGAGGTCGCGCAGCAGTACGCCCGGGAGATGAGCGAGCGGTTGGGCCTGGAAGTGACTGCGGTGGCCGAACCCCGCGCCGCCGTCGTCGGCTCTGACCTCGTCGTAACGGCAGGGCCGATCCTCAAGGTTCCCCACGCCACCATCCAGGCCGGTTGGCTAAAAGAGGGCGCCTTTGCCTCTATGGTCGATTATGACTCCTATTGGCAGCGGGCCGCCCTGAAAGAGGCTGCCAAATTCTGCACCGACGACCTGGCCCAGCTTCTTTATTATCAGACAGCCGGCTATTTCCAGGACATCCCCCCGGTGTACGCGGATCTGGGCGAGCTGGTGTCTGGCAAAAAGCCGGGCCGCGAAACTCTGGAAGAACGAACGATCACGGCCAATTTGGGATTGGCCCTGGACGACATGGCTGTCGCGCCCCTGGTCTACAAAAAGGCCGTGGAAACGGGCATCGGCACCTGGCTGCCCTTGTGAGGGTGAAGGAGGACAAACGGATGAGCCCCAACCTGTTCAGTTCGAAAACCGCCCTTTCCTTTACGCCCAAGATGGCCGTCCTCAGTCAGGAGCAGGTAGAACAGCTTCACTCGGCAACCCTCGAACTGCTGGAACGCACCGGCGTGCAGATCACCCATCCCCGCGCCCTGGAGATCCTCCAGGGCGCCGGAGCCCACGTCGATGGCAAGCGCGTCCGGTTTCCCTCGTGGCTCGTCGAACAGGCCATTCGCCAGGCGCCGCCGCGTGTAGTCTTGGGCAATCGAAAGGGCGAGCGCGCGGTATCCTTGGAGCGCGATAGGGTCTGGTTTGGCCCCAGCGTGGACTGCATCGACTATCTGGACCCGGCCACCGGCCAGCGTTCCCGGTTCACCAGCGACCACTGTCGCATCACCACCACCGTGGCCGATGCCCTGCCCAACTATACCTGGGTCATGACCATCGGCATGGCCGACGATGTGCCAGCCGATATTGCCGATCGGGTCATCGCCCGCCAGGTGTTGACCTACACCGAAAAACCCCTCGTCTTTTGCTGCAAGGACGTGAACAGCGTCCGCGACATCTATGACATGGCCCTGGTCATTGCCGGAGGCGAGGAGCGCTTTCGCCAGGCGCCCACCGTCGTCCACTATTCCGAGCCGATCTCGCCGCTGCTCTACTACGACCCGGCCGTCGAAAAGATCCTCTTTTGCGCCGAAAAGGGCATTCCCTTGATCAACTATCCCGCGCCCCAGGGGGGCAGCACGGCGCCCGCGACCTTTGCCGCCGAGATTATCCAGGGCAGCGCCGAATCCCTCAGTGGCCTGGTGTTGGCCCAGCTTGTGCGGCCCGGCGCGCCCTTTATCTATGGCGCCTTTGCCACGGTGATGGACATGAAGACCACCATCTTTTCCTACGGGGCGCCCGAGATGAGCTTGATGGTGGCGGCGATGGCCCAGCTTGCCCAGCATTACCAGTTGCCCTTCTTTGGCACAGCCGGCTGCTCCGACGCCAAGGCGCCCGATGCCCAGGCGGCGGCCGAGGCGGCCTTCTCCTGCTTTAGCTCGGCCCTCAGCGGCGCCAATCTGGTCCATGACGCTGGTTGGCTGGATCATGGCTGTGTGGCCTCACCGGCCTATATCGTCCTGGCGCACGAGGTGTTGCACATGGTCAACCAGTTTATGGGCGGCGTACCCCTCAGCGACGAGACCCTGGCCCTGGACGTCATGGATCGAGTGGGTCCGGGTGGCCACTATCTGCAAGAAGACCACACCCTCAAGCACTTTCGCAGTGTCTGGTATTCCAAGCTGTTCGACCGGTCGATCTATGCCCGGTCTGCCGAGTCGGAGGGAGGGCTCAAGTCCTTCGAGGATCGGCTGCGCGAGCAGACGCTTCAAGTCATGGAGCACAAGCCCGCCCCCCTGGCGCCCGAGGTGGCCCGCGAGATCAAAGAGATGTCGCAGCATTGGCAGTAGGAGAGCATCATGAAGGTAACCGTTGTCTATGGCAACGACGAGCGAACGGCCGATGTCCCCACAGGCGCCAATCTGGGGGAGGCCATCATTGCCACCGGCTTTCCCCTGGAACAGCCCTGCGCCGGACGGGGCACCTGTCTCAAGTGTAAGGTCATCGTCCAGCCCACCGTACCGGGGACGCCGGACGCCCTGAGCCCGCTGGACGAGCGAGAGTTGGTGGGGCTGACCGACGCCGAGCGGGGGGCCGACTATCGGCTGGCTTGTCGTACCCGCGTCCAGGGCGATGTGACCGTCACCCTGGCGCCCATCGTCGTCTACTCCAACAAGATGTTCCGCGCCTGCGACGACTATAAAGAGGCGGGTGTTCCCCTGGGTCTGGCCATCGACCTGGGCAGCACCACCGTGGCTGCCTTTGTCACAACGCTTACCAATGGTCGCGTCTGTGCCGGGGCCGCGGCCCTCAATCAGCAGACGGCTTTTGGCGCCGACGTCATCTCGCGCATGGCCGCTGCTTTGGAGGGCCCCGACTCGGCCAGGCGCCTCTCGATGCTGGCCATGTCGTCCATCCTGCAAGCGGTCGACTCCTTAAAGCTATCGCGCACCGTCAAATCGCGGATCGAAAAGGTCACCATCGTGGGCAACTGCGCCATGCACCATCTGCTCCTGCGCTACCCGGTGGACAGCCTGGCCGAGTTGCCCTTTCAACCTTACGATACGGCCTCGGTTCGCTCGGCCAATTCCCTGTTTGGCGACCTGTTTCCGCCGGGCGCTGGCGTGGCCCTGCCTCCCCTGATCGGCGGATTCGTCGGCTCTGATGCCCTGGCCTGCCTGGTGTACTATGGCTTTGACCGGGCGACCGGCCCCATGGCCGCCATCGACCTGGGGACCAACGGCGAGGTGATGGTCACCGATGGCCTGCCTCCCCGCGGCACGGGCCGCATCCTCGTGGCCTCCACTGCTGCCGGCCCTGCCTTTGAGGGGGTCAACATCTCCTGCGGCACCCGGGCTGTGGATGGCGCTATCATCAGCGTCAAGGCCAACGAAGCCGAGGGCAGCTTTGATCTGACGACCATCGGCAACCAGCCGCCGGTGGGGCTCACCGGTTCGGGCCTCCTCGAACTGATCTGCGAGCTACGCCGCGTCGGCCTTGTGGAACGCAGCGGCCGCCTGGCCCGGGAGCACCCTACCTTTGGACACCGTCTCCAGGTGGGCGAGGGGAATGTGCGCCGCCTGCTCATCACCGACCAGGCGGTCGACCGCCGGGGCCTCGAAGAGGGCGAGGAGGGGCGGCGCGTGTCCCTCTACCTCACTCAGCACGACATCCGCGAGCTGCAAAAGGCCAAGGGCGCCATCCGCGCCGCCACCGAGATCCTGATGGCCCAGGCCGGCCTCAAGCCCGCGGACCTGGAGCGAATGATCCTGACCGGCTCCTTTGGCAGCCAGTTGAACGTGGAAGCGGTGTTGGGCCTGGGCATGATCCCGCCCGTGGAGCCGGCCCGCGTTGAGCCTTCGGCCAACGGCGCCGGCTTTGGGGCGGCCCTTCTCCTGGACGATCAGGAGTTTGCCCGGGGAGAGCGCATCGCCGCGGCAGCCGAGCAGGTGAACCTGGATCTCGATGCCGAGTTCAACCGGCGTTACGTGGAATCCATGGAGTTCCCCAGCATGGAAAGACAGGGCGTCTGACCTACATGCCCAACGACGCTGCGTCTCAAAGCGGGGCCTCCCCGCGCATCGATCCCGTGGGTGTGTTGGCCGTGCTGGTGGCCTCGGCGAGCTGGGGAACCTCGGGCATCTTTGTCAAGTTGGTGACCCTGGAGGGCG
>CAYVLO010000066.1:0-5744 GCA_964452125.1 uncultured Anaerolineaceae bacterium
CCCTGGGAGAGGACGATGGCTCGATCCATGCTCAAATGGGGCGCAATGGGGATGAGGAGAATGTTCTTGAGTTCGGGCGGCAGGACGGGGCCACCGACGGCAAAGGCATAGGCCGTCGAACCGGTTGCGGTGGATACGATCAGCCCGTCGGCGGCATAGGTGGTCAGATAGCTGCCGTCGATGTGAGTTTCCAAACGGACCATGCGGGCCAGGCTGCCGCGGCTGACCACCACGTCGTTAAGGGCTTCGTAGCCGTGGCAATGATCCCCGTGGTGATACTCGGCCCTGAGCATCATCCGCTCTTCGATCCAATAGCGGCCCTCCAGGAGCTGCGGCAGGGCCGCGCCCCACTCTTCCGGTTCCAGCTCGGCCAAAAAGCCCAGGCGCCCCATATTGACGCCGAGCACGGGCACGCAACCCACGCAGCCCATGCGCGCGGCCCGCAGAATCGAGCCATCGCCGCCCAACGTCACCAGGAGATCGAGCTGGTCGATCTCGGCGGCGACGGCGTCCACATCCCAGGTCGAACCGACCCAGGCCGAGATGCCCCTCTCCTCGATCTGACGAGCCATCGTCTCGGCCAGCGGTTGGGTCGCAGCCAGTTTGGGGTGATGCAATAGTCCAATTCGCTTCATGGTTGTCCCCCTGCAATGCACGAATCCGGGCCTCGAGGGCGCACGTCGGCAAATTCAAACAGAGGAGCCAGCGGGCGATCCCCTGGCTCCTCTGTGTCCAAGCGCTTACGAATCGGCCACCGCCGAGGCCCGGTGCAGGCGTGGGCGATGGCGGCGATGGGCGACGGCGTCGGTCAGGCCGTTCAGGCCCAGGTAGGCATAGCCTCCCACATAGAGCAACAAAAAGGGAACGGCGAAATAGTTGCCCACCACGACCGCCACCATGGTTGTCGCCAGGGCATAGCCAGCCAGAGCCAATTCCGCCAGGGCAATCCATTGAAAGGGAAGCACGTAACGGCTGCCCAGCCAGCGGTCGCCGCGTTGAACGACGTGGAACTTGGGCGTTCGCAAAAAGTCGCGATCGTGCAGGAACAAGCCCTTGACAATCGAGACCGTATTGGAGAGCCCCAGCCCGGTGCCCAACAGGGCCAACACCGGCATAAACGCCATCCGTCGCTTCCAATCGGGGTACAGGTACCGCTGGGACACCGAATAGGCGACCAAAGGCCCCAGGGCGACCAGCCAAAAGATGGACAGGTTCAGCGCGATCGGTATCTGGCCCAACAGCATGGGCAGCGTCAGAAACAAGAGCACCAGGGACATGGGATGGGCAATCCACACACTCAGATGCAACAGCCCTTCCAGCCGGACCTTCCAGGGCAATCGAGCAGGCGACTGGCCGTCCACGAGCGCGTCCGACGGTCCCATTCCACGCCACAATGATCCGGCCAACTTGACCAGGCATTGGGCCGCGCCGGTGGACCACCGCGCCTGTTGTCGCTTGAAGGCGGCTATTTGGGGGGGCAGCTCGGCCGGCGCGCACACGTCCGGCAAGTAGAGCGCTTGCCACCCGGCCAACTGGGCTCGAAAGCTCAGATCCACATCTTCGGTCAGAGTATCACCCTGCCAGCCGCCCGCCGACTCGATGGCCGCCCGCCGCCAGACGCCGGCCGTGCCGTTAAAGTTCATCACCAACCCGTTGCGATTCCGCCCCAGGTGCTCGACGACAAAATGGCCATCGAGGGCGATGGTCTGGGCCCGGGTGAGCGCCGAGTAGGTCGGGTTGAGGTAGCCCCACCGCGTTTGGACAAAGGCGAGCCGGGCGTTGGCCACCAAGTGGGGAACCGTTCGCTTGAGGAAATCGGGCTCGGGCACAAAGTCGGCGTCAAAGATGGCGATGAATTCGCCTCGGGCCGTCTCCAGGCCGCGGGCCAGGGCTCCGGCCTTGCAGCCGCTCCGGTTTTGGCGATGGATCACCTCAATATCCAACCCGCGCCGGCGATGGGTATCGGCGCAGGCCATAGCCAGGCGGGTCGTCTCGTCCGTAGAGTCGTCCAGAATCTGAACCTGCAAGCGATCGCGGGGGTATTCCAGACGGGCCACAGCATCGACCAATCGCTGTAGTACGTACAACTCGTTGTACACCGGCAATTGCACCGTGACCACCGGCCAGTCGCTCACGTCGGGCGTGGGCGCCGGGGGCTCTTTGCGCCGGCGCAGATGCAGTCCGGTCAGCAGCAGAGCGTTCGCCCCATATAAAGCCACCAATAAGGCGGCGATGAGATACACAATTCCAAGCAAAGACACCCTTTCCTCCGTGGGTGAGCAGATAGCGTCCAAGTATACCACCGCTGCCCGTTCCCTGCAAAGCCAGGCCGCGGCGGCGTTAGAGCGCTGCCACGGCGCAGGCCACGCCCGCGGTCAACGCCCGGCGCGCCCGACCGGCGTTCCGGGCCATTCTCGCCAGGGCCATCAGGCTGCCGGGGCTCCGGAGCAGGTGGGTAACCAGGAGGCGCATGCTTGGGGCGCTGTTCTCATCCGGGATCTGGTCAAGGGGGGCAAAGGCTCTCGCTGCGCATCAGAGATGACCCGCAAGGCCAGAAAAGGAAGGCCCCGCTCAGCGGCCACTGCCGCAACCCAATAACTCTCCATGTCCACGGCCACGGCGCCCGTTCGGCGGCCAACAAATGGCCCGCCGCCACGTTTTCCACGCCGACGATGTTCAGCCCTGTATCCACATAGCCGAACATCCGCCCCTTGAGCATGTCCACGATGATCTGGCCGGTGGTCGTCGGCTTGTGATCGCCCGCGCCTACCGGCGTGCTGGGATTGACGATGACCGCGGGGAGTCCCTGCCGGGCATGGTCGCGAACCACCTCCTCGGCCAGGAACTTGCTGCGCTGGTACGGTCCAATCCGATCCTCCAGCGTGCTGGGGGTATCCTCTGTGGCCGGGGTGTGGTCCCGGTGAAAGCCCAGAGTGGCCACCGAGCTGGTGTAGACCACCCGATCCACCTTCTCCAGGCGGGCCGCCTCCAGCATCCGGCGCGTGCCCTCTACATTGGCCTGGAAAAAGTCCTCCCAACGAGGGCCCCAATAGCTGTACAGCGCCGCCACGTGAAACACCCACTGGCAGCCGGTCATGCCCCTTCTCAGCGTTTCGCCGTCGCTCAAATCGCCGATGACCCGCTCCACCGGCAGCCCTTCCAGTTGTCGGGTGTCGGCGCCGGGACGAACCAACGCCCGCACCTCGTGGCCCGCCTCCAGCAGGTGGCGCACCACGGTCCCGCCGATGAATCCCGTACCTCCGGTCACAAACGCGCGCATCGTGTCTCCTGGGGCGCCTCCTGGGGCGCATGGGCTACGGAGATGGCGGGCCGACTGGGCCCGCCATCTGTGCCTGAAAAAATCTGTGGATCGCAGGGCGCGGCTTTGCCCCGCCCAACGGTCGTTCAGCAGCGCATTAGGCCTTGCCCAGCACCGCCGCCAGCAACGCCATCCGGATGTACATGCCGTTCTCCATCTGGCGAAAGTACGCAGCGCGGGGGTCATTGTCAATGGCGTAACTGATCTCGTTTACGCGGGGCAGGGGGTGCATCACCACCATGTTTTCCTTGGCCTTGCCCATCAACTCGGGGGTGATGACATAGTAATCCTTCACCGCTTCGTAGGCGGCCTGGTCGGCAAAGCGCTCGCGTTGGACCCGCGTGACATAGAGGACGTCCACCTTGTCGATCACATCGTGCACGTTGTTGGTCTGGTACGTGGGCCGGTTGGCCTCTTGGACATAGCTCAACACTTCGTCGGGCAGATTGAGGATATCGGGGGAGACGAACGACATCTCGACGTCGTACAGGCTCAGCAACCGGGCCAGGGAATGGACCGTGCGCCCATAGCGCAGGTCGCCGACCATGGCCACGTGCAAGCCGTCGATGGTCCCCAGTTCCGACACAATGGTATAGAGGTCCAGCAGGGCCTGGGTCGGGTGCTCGCCCACGCCGTCACCAGCGTTGATGATCGGCTTGCGCGCATACTCGGCGGCCACCTGTGAAGCGCCTATCTCAGGATGGCGCAGGACGATGACGTCGGCGTACGATTCCAGGGTGCGGATGGTGTCGGGCAGGCTCTCGCCCTTGGTCACCGACGAGTAACGCACCTCGTTAATGGGGATGACACTCCCCCCTAACCGCGACATGGCGGCGATAAACGACGAGCTGGTGCGGGTACTCGGCTCGTAAAAGAGGCTGGCCAATACGTGCCCCTTTAGCAGGTCGGTAGAGCCCACCCGCTTGACGATGGCGCGCATCTCGTCGGCTACGCCAAAAATATGGATCAGGTCCTGTCGGCTGAACTGCCGAACCGAGATGATGTCCTTCCCGTAAAAGCCGCTGTTCAGGTTGGGAGCAAGTCCCACCCTTTTGATTCCGTTGCTCGATCCTGTTGGCATATTTCCCTCCATGCTTATCTGAATGGGAACCGGGCGCTCGACCCCCGATTCCTGCCGTGCCCTATTGATTGGGGACCACCACCCGGCCATAACCGGGCGCTGCCATGATCTGCCCATCTCGAAATACGGTCTGCCCCCGCAACACCACCTGCCGGACCTGCCCCTGGACGTCCATGCCCTCAAAGGGGTTCCAGCCGCATTGGGTGTGCAATAGGTCCGGCGTCACCGTGTAGCGGGCGTCGGTATCGACCTCCACCCAGGTCTCGGCCTGGACCGGCAGCCCATAGATGCGCTGCGGCCCGTCGTGGGTCAACTCTACCAACCGTTCCATCGACAATCGTCCCTCGGCCACCGCCGTCAGCAGCAGGGGCAGCATCGTCTCCAGGCCGGGGACCCCGGGCGGAGGCTCGGCCCCCTCTTTTTCAGCGCGTGTGTGGGGCGCGTGGTCCGTGGCGATGCAATCCACCCCATCCAGGTGGGCCCACAGCGCCTCCACATCGGCCTGTGTGGCCAAAGGGGGTTTCATCGAACCGTAAGGGCCCAACCGCCCGGCATCGGCCTCGGTCAGGAACAGGTGGTGGGGCGTCACCTCACAGGTCACGTCGGCCCCCGACGCTTTGGCCGCGCGAATGAGGGCGATTTCGTCTGCCCGGCTGATATGGCAAAGGTGCAGCCTGCGCCCAAAACTCCGAGCCAGGCCGATGGCCATCGCCACCGACAGCCCTTCTGCGTGGACGGCGATGGGGCGTCTGGCAGGCCAGGTGGCAAAATGGGTTAATAGGGCCGCCAGGCCCCGCATCCGCAGCGGGCCGTAGGTCTGGTCCATGTAGATTTTGAGGCCCGCGGTTTCTGCTGACAGGGCAGCAGCCTGCGTGGCATTGTCCTCGGCCGCCCCCACAAAAAGCCCCACGTCGCACAGGGCCGTTTCGCCCACCAGCCGCTGCACGAGCCGCAGTCCCTCGGCCCCCACAATCGGCGGCGAGGTGTTGGGCATGGCCAGGAGCATAGTAACGCCGCCGGTGAGGGCGGCGGCGGTGCCACTGGCAATATTCTCTTTGTGCTCTCCACCCGGTTCGCGCAGATGCACATGCCCATCAACAAGCCCTGGTAGGCGCAAATTCACTATTCACGCTCCTTTGGCAGAAAAAAAGGGCACCCTACTGGGAAATTCCCTCCCAGCGGTGCCCTTGTGCTCTCTCGGTTGAGCGCCCTTGATATCGTCTCACGCTCCTCTTCCCATTTGCCCATTTGCTGCTCGACATCCGAGATACTTTCAGACCCCGAGCAAACTGACAAATTCTAGCACAGATCGAAATCTGAAGCAAATCCCCATCGGCGCAATGC
>CAYVLO010000066.1:5844-11214 GCA_964452125.1 uncultured Anaerolineaceae bacterium
GGCGCAATGCAGCCCCCCATCACCCTCGAGGGGCGCCAAATAGCCGGGCATGGAGGCGCTTGAAGGGGATCAACCTCCACAACAGGTCCATATCCCGTTGGCGGAAACCGCCGATGAGGCCCAACACCGTCGGGTACACTACTACGGCCACCACGATCAGCAGGATCCAGGACAGATCCCGCAGCAGCCACATCGCGCCCACCATCACCGCCGAGGCCACTGCAGGTTGCCATACGAGGGAGAGCCAGGGCACCGTCCCCAGGTGTTTACGCACCGCATAGTAAAAGGGGATCAGCAGCGCCCACTCGGACAAGATCGTCACCACCGCCACTCCCTGGTAGCTGTAGCGCTGGATGACCAAGAGGTTGGCGATGACATTAAAGGTCACACCGATCAGAAACGCCTTGGTCAGAAAGCGCTGCTGGTCGATGGCGATCAGCACGTATTGGGTGACGCTGTTGACAAAGCTAAAGGGCAGGAACCAGATGACCAGTTGCAAAGCGATCTGAGAATGGGGCAGGTATTTGCCGCCGCCCAACACCAGAATGAGCCCCTCGGCTACAAAGGGCATGCCCGCGGCAATGGGCAGGGCGATGATCAGCAGCAGGCGAAGGGACAGCACATAGGCCCGCATCAAGGAATCCCGCGACGTGGCCGCGTAGCGGCTCATCAGGGGAAAGATCGCCTGGGTGAGATATTGGGGGATGATCAACAGGCCATCGACATATTTGAGCGCGGCGCTGTAATAGCCCACCACCGTGTCGCCCTTGATCGGCTTGAGAAGCAGCACATTGATGCGGAAAAAGACGGTGGCCAACAACAGGTTGATCATCAACGGGAAGGAGGTATTCATCATCCACCGGCCCGTTTGCGGGTCATAATCCATCTGGGGCTTGAAGCAGTGGCGGGCCATCAGAATCCCAAGGGTCGCCACGCTAAAGACATTGGCCACCACCGACACGCCTGCCAGGCCGACGAACCCCCAGCCCAATAGCAGGGCAAGAGCCCCCAGGCTGACCCGGGTGAGCGCCGTGAGCGTGGCAATGGCCGCCGGATATTCCATCTTTTCGTGGGCATAGAACACCGCGCTCACGCCATCGGCCAGGTTGCTGAAGAACAGAGCGAGGGCAAAGAGGGCGATGGCCATCACAATGTCGGTCGTCATCTGTCCAAAGGCGGCGTACAGCAACACGACCAGCGTCATCAGCGGCAACGAAAGCAGCCACAGCAACGCGCGCAGCACGGTCACCACGCTTAGATAGCGGTTGCCCTGGCTCCGATCTTTGGCCACCTCGCGGGTCAACAGCGTTCCCAGGCCAAAACGCACCAGGATGTCAAAGTAGCCGATAAAGGACACGGCAAAATAATAGCGCCCGGCCAATTCGGGGGCCAGGATCCGCAGCATGAGCATGGCAAAGGCGAAATCGAGCACCTTGTTTAAAAGCTGCAAGCCCATGGGAATCAGACTGTTCTTGGCCACTCGCTTGACCGTGGGATCGTCGTCCCGTTCCCGGTAGAACCGTCCCCACAGCCAGTAGAGGACAAGGAGGAACAGCATCACACCGGCCATAAAGCTGCCATACAGTCCCAATTTAAAGCTCATGGGCGTGAACTTGAACCGCACCCGGTGGGCACCCGCCTCCAGCCACACGGCCCGGAAATTCCCATCGGCGCGCACGATCTGCAGTTCGTGCTCTATGGGTGGTTCGTATTGGGCATCGGGCGTTGCTGGCTGGTCGCTCGGGTCGGAGCGATAGGCCTTCCAGCCGCTAAAGTAGCTATCGGCCAAGACCAACCAACCAGGGCCGAGCATCTCGACGTCGACGAACACGGTGTTGGGCGTGTGCACCACAACATGGGCCGGTTGAAGAGGCCAGTCGGTGGGCCCTTCCGCTTGCGGCAACGACGAGGCCGACACCATCTCGGCGTCCAGCAGCACCACCTTTCGCGGATCGAAGGCGCTCAGCCGCGGCCGCAGGTCGCCCATGGTCACCACCTCGGCCTGGGGCAGGGCAAAGGCCCGCGGCAGAACGTCGCGGTTCTCATAGATCCGAACCTCGTCGTCGTAGACCAGGGCATAGTCGGGGTTAGGGATCTCGCCTTCGGTCATCACATAGCGGACGTTCAGCAGGTCGACCAGGGGCGAACTCAGGTGCTCCACCCCATAGATCGGCGCGATGCGATTGTACAGCAGCTCGCCCTGCTCTTCGATGGCCGACATATAGTCCACGTACTGGCGCAGGATGATCGAATCATAGCCGCGCACGTCCTCCAACCCGTGAAGCCAGGGGATGTTGGCATTGAGCGTCTTGGTGCTGCCGGGAGCCTGGTAGGTGGTCAGCCGCCAGGGTTCGCCCTCGGCGGCGCGATCCTTGAGGAACTGGATGGAGGGCGGCGTAAAGTCCAGCCAGGCCGGGTCGGCGGCGGGGTTGAACCCGGCGCCAAACACCAGCAGGTCCACCGCCACCACGATCAGGGCCAGCGGTTGCCACAGGGGCGCCCGGCCCAACCGCTGCGGAAGGTGGATGCGACAGCGACTCAGCCACAGTACCACCCCACTGGCCCACACCGCCACCCCAAAAACCAGGAGGTGGGGCCATTCATACGACAGCAGCGCCTGGCCGCCGGAAAAGACCTCCTGTGCCTGGCTCACCGCAGCCACGAGCCGGTCGGCCCAGGGCACAAAGCGGGTCGGGGCGGCCCTCACTACGAGCAACGCCAGCACCAGGGCGCCGCCGCCACCCATGGCGGTCCAGGTCAGGAGGTTCAGCGCCCGGTCTCTCCACTCCCGCTGGGTCAGCGAGGTAGCCCCAAAACGCTCCTGCAGGTACCGCACCCCGAACCCGGCCAAGACGGCCATGCTCAAGGTGTAGGGGAACACCCACCGAAAGGGGGAGTGGAGTTGATTGATGCCGGGCAAGCCATAGTACAACAGGACATACAAGGGGGTGCCAAAAATCAGCAGCAGCGAGATCACTGCCAGCGCCGCAAAAAGGCCGACGGACCGTCGGTGGGCCGAGGGCTTGCGGGCGCCCACCACCGCTACCACCGCCAGTACCAGGGGCAGGATGCCCACATAGCTGCCGGCTTCCACATAGTTCTTGATGCCCCAGAAGAGGTTCTCGACCTCGACCCATTGCCCACTGACCAGATCCCAATAGCCGTGATGGGCGGGATTGCCGAAAAAGTTGGGGATCAGAAACGTGAACACCTGGCGCGTGGGAAAGGCCCAGCCCACCACATCGTTGTAGGCAACCGACCCCTCGCGGAAACTGCTTGTGACCAATTCAAACAGGGGGATCAGTTGGATCGACCCCAGGCCCAGGCCCAGACCCACCATAAAAGCCAGCCACAGCCCCAGGCGCAGCGCAGGCCGCCACGAGCCCACTTGGCGCCACAGCATGATCAGCCGGACCAGGGCATAGTAGGCCATGACCAACAGGGTGTAGACCAAAATCTCGGGATGGCCCGCCAGCACGTGAATGCCAAGGGCCAGAGCGCCCAACACCACATAGATGATGGGCACAAAGGCGCCCGTCCCTTTTCCCTCCTGCTTTTGGATCATCCTCTCGATGATGGCCAGTAGCAACGGCAGCCAGGCCGCTGCCGCCAAGATCATCGTGAATACCACACTGACCAGGAAAAAGGCGCTGAGCTGATAGACGATGGCCGCGATCAACGCCGCAAATCGCCCCTGACGCAGCACACGGGCCAGGACGTACATCGAAATCCCGGCCATCCACAGTTGGAGCACGGTGAACAAGCCATAGGCGCGTGGCAGCGGGAGGATGTAGAACAAAAGGCTCAGAGGGTAGACCGCCGAGTGTTGTCCGGCCGCGAGAAAGGGAATGCCGCCAAACAGGTGGGGGTTCCACAGCGGGATCTCGCGATCCTGGATCGATTCGACGATAAAGGTCTTCCAGACCAGGTTCTCCAGCACCAGATCGCTGATGAGTTCGTTGTGCGGTGGTAGCTCGACCCCTTGTTCGGTGGCAAAGCTGCGATAGGGCTCCCACTGATAGAGGTTGTCGGCCGGGATTAGCGTGCGGGAACCCACCGTCACAGGCCAGAAGAGGATCAGGGGCAGAATCAAAAGGAGCAGCAACGCTCCCAGATCAGGTATCCACGCTTTGGATCGAACCATCATGGCATACGCTCAAGCCCAGCGCCCGACGACCCTTTCTGGTCCGTAATCATCGGGATGCCTGGCCATTGGCTAGACCCGTTGCACCCGGCGATGCCGCCACCGGATCTGCCAGGTACGGAGGGCTGCTTCCACCTTGACTGGAACGGTCATCTTGGATTGACCGATGCGTCGATCCTCAAAATAGATGGGCAATTCGTAAAAACGATACCCCAGTTTTTCGGTCAAAAAGGCCATCTCTACCTGAAACACATAGCCGTTGGAGCGCACCCGATCCAGGCCAATGCCTTCCAAGGTTTCGCGGCGCCAGCATTTAAAGCCGGCAGTGGCGTCTTTGACCTTCAGGCCCAAAATCAGGCGGGTGTAAATGCTGTTGGCCCACCAACTGAGAAAATATCGCCACCAGCCCCACTTTTCATCGAGCTTGCCACCCGATACGTAGCGGGAGCCGATCACCACATCATAGCCTTCGATCTCATTCAACATGCGGGGGATATAGTCGGGCGAATGGGAAAAGTCGGCGTCCATCTGGACGATAAAACTCGCCCCCTGTTCCAGGGCGTACCGGAATCCGGCAATGTAGGCCGTGCCCAGGCCCTGCTTGCCCGTGCGGTGCAGTACATGCATCCGTCCTGCGTACTGGGTGACCAGATCGTCGGCTACCTGCCCTGTGCCGTCTGGCGAGTTGTCGTCGACGATCAGAATCTCGAGATGCTCTACATCGAGGCTCAGCAGCTCGCGAGTCAGGGTTGGAAGATTGTCCGCTTCGTTGTAGGTGGGTACCACCACCATCACTTGATTCATACTCCCATCTCTCGGCAGGTCTTGGCAAAGCAGTTGATTATACTATGATCGGCTAGAGAGGTCAACCAGCCGCCGCGAGAAGTCAGCAATTCTCGGTATGACAGCCATGCGCCCCCATCGCTCCCGGCGGATCGCCAGATCCGGCCTGAGCAAAAGGGCAGCGTCGGGCTCACGAATTGCCAAAATGAGAATTGCTGCGCGAAAAGTCCAGGGCGAGTGTATTGCAGATTTCTGGACGACCGAGCGGAAAATGATCGCCGCCCCCAAGACGGGAGCGGCTTGGACACCAGGAATCCGCGCAAAATGCCCCCGTGACGGAGGCTTGCGTAGGGCCAAGTTCACCGGAAAGCGAAAACGCCCCCTCCAAGGCTTGTTGCCGAGTCTGGGTTGACCTATGTTGGGCGATGAACAAACCGCGTTAT
>CAYVLO010000067.1:0-11149 GCA_964452125.1 uncultured Anaerolineaceae bacterium
TGACCAAGCTACCAGAAGCAACCAGGCGCTGGTTGACCAACAATTGGCCCACAGCCAAGGACTGATCGCCATTACAGTCTAACCTACGCGGGGGCAGCTTTGCACTCAAACCGTTTCTCCCTGATCTTTGCGCTCGCCATGTTGGGAATCGTGGGACTCCTGATAGGGGTACGGACTGGGACACCGGCTGCCTCTCGCGCCGCAGCGTTGACCGTCTGCCCGACCGGGCTTCCCGGGTGCGCCTACAGCGCGATTCAGGACGCCATCGACGCGGCCCATCCGGGGGACGTGGTGCAGGTGGCTACCGGTGTGTACACAGGCGTTCACAGCCATCTTGGGCTCACTCAGACGGTCTTGATTACCAAATCCCTCACCCTGCGCGGTGGCTACAGCACGGACTTTGCTGAATGGGATCCCCAGACATTTCCCACCATCCTGGATGCCCAGGGTATCGGACGTGTCGTCACCATTTCCGGTCCGCTTGAGGTCACTATCGAGGGGGTGCGCCTCACAGGCGGCGATGCCGGCGACGCCCGTGGTGGAGGCGCAGCCATCATCAGGGCTACGGCGACCCTCTCAGCCAGTCAGGTCGTCGACAATTCAGCCCGCACCGGAGGCGGAGTCTATGCCGAAGGAGCCCACGTGAGGCTGATCGACACACAGATTGCTTACAACAAAGCCAGGGAAAGCGGTGGCGGCGGGAGTGCAACAAACTCGACCTTGGCCATTGACGCCAGTCATTTGATCTCCAACACCGCTTTTGACGGGGGTGGGCTGCATCTCATCGGCTCGGCAATCACCCTGACCAACAGCATCCTCGCCCACAATCAGGCTCAGGCAGGCGGTTGTGCGCTGAGTCAGTACGGTACCTCTGCAAAACTGATCCACAATACCCTTGTCCACAACTCCAGCCCTTCCTGCGCCGGGCTCTATCTATCCTCTCTGGCTGAGAGCGGACAATCGCTGTCCAGCCTTGCGGCACTGACCAACACCCTGTTCGTGAGCCATACCCTGGGCATCAGCGTGACCACAGGCAACACAATCACTCTACAAGCGACCCTGTGGGGAACGGCCACCTGGGCCAACGACACCGATTGGGAGAGCGCCGGTCTGATCCTGACCGGCACCGCAAACTACTGGGAGCTGCCCGGTTTTGCCGATGCCGACGCCGGAGACTATCACATTGTTGAGACATCGGCCGCTCGGGAAAAGGGGATTCCCACAAGCCTCTACCACGATATCGATGGCGAGCCTCGCCCCTTTTCCTTCGGTTACGATCTGGGCGCCGACGAATTCCACGGGCGCCTGCCGTCGGCCTTTTTGCCGCTCGTCCATCGGAACCTTGTCAGAATCACGCCTACCCCCGAGCCCGAACCAACGGCGACCACCACCCCGACTATGCCTCCTCCCACACCGGTTCCACCGGAACCTGAAGGGCTGCTCATTTTGGACCGGTACGGGATCGCCCGTGATTGGGCCTGGCTCCAGGATCGGTTTGGCCCGGTGACCATCCAGCAGGCCCCACAAGGGATCGCCTACCGGATCTGCCTGCTCAAAGAGATCGAGGGGCCCGCCTCTTTGGGGGTTCGCGTCACCCACGTGGGAATCCCCCTGGAAGGCAAAACGGTGGTCCGCTACTGGCCCGACGCCCCGTTCCTTCCTCCCCAGATGGTGGGCTGGACCGATCGGGGCGTCTACACGCCGACCAAAGTCGATGGGACCTGCGATTTCCCAATGGGCGTGGGTGACTATTATTTTCCACCCAATGCGGGGGCCAGCGCCATCTGGATCTGGGATCCGGGGTACTCATCGGACTTTATTCAGGGGTTGGGCATGCTGGGGGCCACCAATCACATTCATCTCGATGTCCAGTTCTGCCTCCGCCGATAACCCGCGTCATTCGCCAGTCTGGGCCCATTTTCCCCCAATTCTTTGCCAACCAGATCAAGAGCCTGGTCAGAATACCGGGCTCTCGACGCATTTGCCCCATCGTTACTCAAACCGGACAATGACCGGCAAATAGGTTCGCCAGGCGCGGGACACCGCAAAAGCCACTTGGTCCCAGCCGCGAACACTGTCATACCCGTAATGCGCCGTATTGGTAAGGGTCGCTCCCCGGAACTCGGGCGCCAGAGACACCCTTGCCGGAATGGAAAGCTGTACCTGCTCACCGGGACCGATATCACCCATCCAGGCCAGATCTTGGCCCTCGACGCCAGGCGGCAGGGTGTCGGTGATGGTCACAGCCAGGGCCATCATCGCCCCCTGGTTGGACACAACGATCGAATAGGTCACCGTGTCGCCGGCAAAGACCTGCCCCTGTGGCAACTGCACACTTTTGACGATCGACAGTGAGGTTGCAGCTTGGACGGCAAAACTTGTCTCTGCAGAACCAACCTCGCAATCCAGATACTGAAAGGATGCCGTATTGGTGATCAACTGGCCGTACAATCCAGGGCTTGGGTCTACCACAGCCAGAATGGTGAACTCGACCCGCTCGCCAGGCGAAATGGTGCCGGTCCAGTCCAGATCGATCCCGGTCACGCCCGGGGGAAGAGAATCGGTGACGTGAACGCCAACCGCTGCCGCATTCCCCTGATTGGTCACAACTACGGTATAGGTCACCGGATCGCCAGGGTAGGCTGGCGTATGGGCCGTTTCCACCGTTTTAGTGATGACCAGATCGGGTGTCAGCAGGGTCAGATCCAGCTTGACCGTGTGGGTCAACCCCGATTCATCCTCAATGACGCCCACATAGTGGTAGGCACCGCCTGGGTGGGTGCCCAAGATCCGCCAGTACTCGTCGGTGCTGTGGCCAAAATCCCGCGAGAACCCGTCGACCAACATGAACTCTTTTCCCTCAGCACCATCGGTGACCCGTAAATAGAACGTGGGCGATTGGCCATTGATGATCTGCCACATGGTCGCGTACCAGCCCGAGGCTCCTTCTACCACTCCGCGCCCTGCCCAAAAGTCAAAGAACCCATCGGGCACCGACTCGGAATCGAGCAGAAAGCCGAAATAACCAGCCAATAGGGAGTTGTTGGTCTCCACGGCGCTGCTGTTCACCACATAGACCGGCACGGCACAACTCAGGGTCATGGTATAGCCGGAATCCAGATCGCCCGTCACCGAAATCCAGGTGTTTTGATCCTCCGATTGGACCAGATCCAGAGTCACGATCTCGGGCAATCCCAGTAGAAAAGTGGCCGCCACCAAATCATGATCCGATGCTCGGGCTGGCAGGGCCGCATCGTTGGCGTACGGCAGATAGGGCCAGTCGGCATTGACGCGAAGGGGGTGCACCCCTATCAGGAGCGGCGCAAGATCGGGCGAGATCAGGATGTGGTCCAGCGCCTGAGAAACACCGTTGTAGATGTAGCTATACCGCTCCTCGGGCGCTAACGTGTACCAGGTATTGGTCAACAAATTGGTGGCATACAGGACGTCCAAGGGAAGGGAATCCTCAAAGTCGTTCAAATCGCCCAGGACCATCAGAGAGGCCTCGGGTTCGCCGGACGCCAGGCTATGGGCAAGCCGGGCCAGTGATTCGGCCTGGAGCCGTCGCCACTGGGCGCTCTCGGGATCGCCTTCGGTACTGAGCTTGGACTTTAGGTGGTTGGCAACCAACACCACCCGACGGGTCATTTGAGGGAGGGCCTCGTGCTGCACCGTCGCCGTGACCACCAGAGGAGGTCGGGAATAAAGGCGTTGCAGGCCATCGGGGCAGGCTCCCCGGCCCAGTCCCGTGAGGTAGGCGGTGCAGTCCTGATATTGCGTCACGCTCTCGACGATGACGCGGTCCACAGCCGCCAGCACAGCCACATCGATGCCCCGTTCGTCCAGCCCCTCCTCCAAATGCGTTGAATAGGCGCACCCATGCTCGGCCATCAAGACGGCAGCCAACTCTTGCAACACCTGCTCGTTTTCCACCTCTTGCAGAGCAACCAACAGGGGGCACCCTGCCTGGGCGATGGTGTGTGCAAGTTTGGACTTTTGTGTTTCATAGTTGCGCAAGCTTTGCACCGCATCGCCCGTCATCGGATCGTTGACTGGGTCAAAGAAATCGTAGGCATTGAGGGTAGCCACCGTGAATTCGTGGGCAGCGGCGGCGGGCCAGCCCGGCGCCGGAACTGGCTCGGGCTGCGAAAACTCTACCTCATAGCCATCCTGGTCGACTACCACATAATTGCCATACGTGTAGGCCAAAGGGCCATTCACTCCCGCCACGATACTGCCCACCATCAAAGACGGAGCTCCACCCCCGTACCGTTCCTCGGGGCGCACCCCAAACACCATACCCTGTTGGGGCGAGCCACGCAACACCCGGTCGACGCCCTCGTCAGCGGGCACGATCATGATCGTCCCATAGCTGGTGGGGCCCACGACCGCACCGGTCACCGGCAAGGTGACCGTCATGCCCTCCAACGCCTCGAAATAGGCCCGCGCTGCCACCGGATCTCCAGGCGGATCGAGAATGACCGCCGGCGGCAAAGGGGCCGTGCCTTTCCATTCGATGTCGCCGGCAGACTCTACCAAAATCTGCGTCTCGCACGCAGGGCCGGGTTCCCCATATTCGTTGTATTCGTACACCCAGCCGGTGACCGTCACCACGTCGCCCACGTGGACGGTCACCGCGTGGGCGCCATGATGGACCAAAATCCCATCCGAGGTCGCCGGATTGCCGTCGCCCGTGGGATCCTGGATATAAAAGCCGTCAAAGCTGCTGCCTCCCGGCGTGTTGCCCTCAAAAAGGCCCAAGACCACGCCCGCCGTTGTCACCCACATACCGTCGTATGGGGATCGAAAGTCGCTGCCCTGAATCTGGAAAATGGGGACAACCTCGGCAGGCTTTCTCGATTCCCCTTCATCTCCGTGGGGCGACGATTGGGTGACCGAGAGGCGGCCTTGCACATCGCCGGCCCCTCGCGGCGCAATCTTGTACTCGTTGTAATCGTATACCACGGGCCCGCGCAGGACGGCAATGTCATCATCGACGGCGG
The DNA here is from genome assembly GCA_964452125.1 of uncultured Anaerolineaceae bacterium. Taxonomy (GTDB): domain Bacteria; phylum Chloroflexota; class Anaerolineae; order JAAYZQ01; family JAAYZQ01; genus CAZNQW01. Next base: position 5,004 of record CAYVLO010000067.1, read on the forward strand.
GATCGGCGTCGAAAAACCAATCATCTGCCTTGGCGGTGCCACCGCTGCCATCGGTAAACGCCCAGACATTGTAGCCGTCCAGCGCGGTTGCCCGGATGTCGTGCACCTCGACCAGAACCCCTTCATACGGCTCGCTGAGACCCCCCTTGTCAAAGGGCAGGTCTGCCGCCGTCACAACCGCAGGTGCCGGCAGGGGATTGCCGCTGCTGACCAGCGTGGTCGTGGGAAAAGCAAACTCGGTCAATCCATAGTACTCCTGAATCGTCCCCACAACCTCCACCTCGTCGCCCACGGCTGGCGTATAACCGCGAATGCCATAGACATAGATCCCATGCCAGGGGCCCGCGGCTTCGGCCAGAAAGTAACGGTCCTCAGCGACCCAATATACCACCCCGCGCACCCGGGCCAGACTGTCGGCACAGGGGGAAGGAAAGGTTCCCTCGGCGCCTGGATCGGTGGTATATTGCACCGCGTAGATGCTCGTGCACGAAAGAGTGCCTTGGGCCGCGGCAACCGTCTGGTCCATCTGCGCCTCGCCGGTGGCCGTCCCCCCGGCCGGTGCGGCCTGGGCCACGACCGCTGCCGCTGTCAACAGCATCAGTGCAATCACAAGCATCAGGATCATCGAAGGCTTGCCCACCATCTCCTCCTTGCCCTCACACGTCCAGCCAGGTGTCAGCGTGAAAACAAAAAGGCCCACCAGAAAGGCAATCGCCCTTCTGTGGACCTATCGCTCCGATGAAACACCGTTGCCCATACTGTCCCCCCACTACTTCAGTAGACAGGTGAACACCGCCCGATGGGTGGGGCTCGTCTCTCCGTCTCGACCGCACCAATATAGCGTCGGTTCAAAGAGTTGTCAATTCAGGGTAGAGGACCCCAATAATCAACAATAAGGAAAACCGCTTTTTGCACGGTCTGGTTCACCCACAAGGTTGATCGAAAAAAGGAAGAGCGTCATTACGCAGGCGCCCGGCTATTAGGCGGCCAATACCCTCACCGCGTAGTAATACATCACGGGGGCCACAAAGAGCAGGCTGTCAATTCGGTCGAACATGCCGCCATGGCCGGGGATCAGCGCACTGAAATCCTTGACGCCCATCTGGCGTTTGACCATCGACTTGGCCAGGTCGCCAAAGGGAGCCGCCGTTGCCACGAGCGCACCCAAGGCCAAGCCATGCCCCCAAGGCAGCTCCACCAACCAGGCTCCCAACAGCGCCGTCGCCGCCACCCCTCCGATCCAACCGCCGATCGTGCCCTCCCAGGTCTTCTTGGGGCTGAGGTAGGGACAGCAGGGATGACGACCGATGGTGACGCCCACGAAATAGGCAGCCGAGTCGTTGATCCAGGTCACCAGAAACATCAGAATCAGCCAGCGGGTGCCCACCCCCACACCAAACGCAGGGGAAAGATCCCGTAACAGCACAAAATGGCTGATGAGCCACCCCAGCCACAACGCCGTCGAAAGGGTCAACGCCCAACTCTGGGTGGGATGGCCAACAGGCGGGCGCAGCAGATGCCAGATCAGCGTCCCCATCACCGAGACCGTCAGCACCACACCGACGAGTTCCAGATCAGGCGCGCGAGCGGAAGTCAGCAGGCCAGCCATCACCAAGGCGCTGGCCGGCAACACCGGCTGATAGCCCGCCCCCCGCATCAGTTCAAACAGCTCGTGAGCCGCCAGAACGGCCACAGCCCATAGGGCAACGGCCAGCACCCAACCGCCGGCATAGGTCACGGCCCCCACCAGGGGAATCAACACCAGGGCGCTTGCAACGCGGGTTCGCAGCATGACCTAGGCCTCGTCTGGCTTGGTCTCGGGCAAGGAATTGGTCGGGATCCCATAGTCGTCTTTGATCCCGCCGAACCGGCGATCGCGCTGGCTGTAGGCCAGCAGTGCCTTGTACAACTCGTTCCGGTCAAAGTCCGGCCAATAGGTGGGGGTTATATAGTATTCAGCGTAGGCTGCCTGCCACATCAGAAAGCCGCTGGTTCGCAGCTCCCCGCTGGTACGGATGATCAGATCCGGATCGGGCATGTCAGCCGTGTACATGTACCTGGAGAACAAGGCCTCGTCGATCTGCTCTGCCGGAATGCCATCTTGCACGATCCGTTGCACCGCCTGGATAATCTCGCTACGGCCGCCATAGTCAAAGGCGACATTCAGGATCAAGCGGTCGTTGTTGCGGGTGAGTTCGACGGCGTCTCGCACCTGCTTTTGAAGTCCGGCAGGCAGACGATCCAGTCGGCCAATGTGGCGGAGCTGAACGCCTTGCTCGTGCAGTTCCTTCAATTCGCGCTGGATCATGCGGCGCAGGATGCGCAGCAAGCCCTGAACTTCCTGCGCGGGCCTGCTCCAGTTCTCCGTCGAAAAGGCCCAGATGGTAAGGACCTGAATGCCGAATTCGACGCTGGCTTCAAGGATGGGGCGTAGATTCTCTGTGCCGGCGCGATGTCCTGCCAGCCGCGGCAAACCCCGAGCTTTGGCCCATCGCCCATTTCCATCCATGATGATGGCCACGTGCCGTGGCAGCTTTTCCAATTTCGTTTCGTCCGCCATCATATCCCTACACCCTTCCAGGCGATTCCACCCCACCTTTTTGGAATGGGATGAAACAGGGGGTTGAGGAGGTTCAAAACCGACCCTCTCAACCCCCATGTGCATACGTGTCAGAGCCACGGCCAAGCCTGGACGACCCCTACATCAACAGCTAGATTTCCAGGACCTCGGTCTCTTTGCGCTTGCCGATCTCATCGATCTGCTTGATAAACTCGTCGGTCAGCTCCTGGACTTTGTCCTTGCCCCCGTAAAACTCGTCCTCCGAGATCATCTTTTCGTTTTCAAAGTCCTTGAGGTCCTGAAGAGCGTCGCGCCGCAGATTGCGGATCGAAACGCGCGCCTCTTCCACTCGTTTGGCGACGACCTTGACCAACTCCCGCCGCCGTTCCTCCGTCAGCCGAGGGATACTCAGGCGGATCAGTTTGCCATCATTCATGGGCGTCAGTCCCAGATCCGACTTGAGAATGGCCCGTTCGATATCGTGCAAAGCCGAAGGATCCCAAGGTTTGACCACCAGCAAACGCGGTTCGGGTGCAGCAATGCTGGCCATCTGATTGAGAGGCGTCATCGTGCCATAGTATTCCACTGGCAGCCGCTCCAACAGAGCGGGTGAAGCCCGCCCAGTGCGGATGCCGATCAGATCATCCTGAAGTACTTCTACCGACTTGGCCATGCGCTGTCGCAGTTCGTCCAACACGTCATCTATCATAAGTCTCTCCTTCCGGTCAGACGCCCGCTGCAAAAACCCCTATCCCAAACGAACGCACTGCCATCGAACCTCACCTAGTGGCTGATCACCGTCCCCACAGGCTGTCCCAAGATCGCTTTATTGAGCGCTCCCGGCTGCCACAGATCGAGAACCACAATGGGAAGATGATTGTCCATGCACAACGAGATCGCTGTCGAATCCAACACCTTGACGCCCAAATTGAGGGCATCGATGTAGGTCAGGTGGTCGAATCGTTGGGCCTGAGGGTTGATCATTGGATCTTCGGCATACACGCCATCGACCTTGGTGGCTTTGATCAACAGGTCGGCGTCGATTTCCATTCCCCTCAACGCAGCAGCCGTATCTGTGGTGAAGTAAGGATTGCCCGTCCCCGCACCGAGAATCACCACTCGTCCCTTTTCCAGGTGGCGAATAGCCCTCAGGCGAATGTAAGGTTCCGCAACGGCACGCATTTCGATGGCCGTTTGCACCCTGGTCGGGACACCGATCCGCTCCAAAGCGTCGGCCAGGGCCAGGGCGTTGATCACGGTTCCCAACATACCCATGTGATCGGCCGTGGCCCGCTCCATTCCATGGGACAGACCGATCTGCCCCCGCCAGATGTTTCCAGCCCCCAGGACAATGGCCAGCTCCACGTCCTGGTCTTTGATTTCTTTGAGTCGGGTGGCCACCTCGGTCGCGACATCGGGGTCAATTCCATACCCCCCTGCGCCAGCTAGAGCTTCGCCTCCCAATTTGAGTAGTACCCGTCTATAGCTGATCGCCGCCACCCTTGCCTCCTCGTGTATTGTTCACGAGACCGAAATCGGTGACGTTAGTCACCGATTTCGAATCGTACAAAACGTCGTATGACAACATTTTCGCCAAGCTGGGCATTTTGCTGCTGGACAAGCTCTTTGACCGTAATCGACGAGTCTTTGATGAAAGGCTGCTCCATCAGGCAGACTGCTTCAAAGAATTTAGCCAGCTTGCCCTCCACGATCCGCTCCACGACATTGGCCGGCTTGCCCGAGTCTTCCATCTGGGCGCGATACACCCGCTTTTCTTCTTCGACCACATCAGCGGGCACATCCTCAAAGGCCAGATAAACAGGTCGGGCTGCCACAACTTGCATCGCCAGATCGTGGGCCAGTTCCTGAAACTGGGCCGTCCGAGCTACGAAATCGGTCTCGCAGTTCACTTCGACCAGCGCACCGACCTTGGCGCCAGCATGGATGTAGGAGCCAATAAGCCCTTCCCGCGCATCGCGCCCCGAACGCTTGGCTGCCGCCGCCAATCCCTTCTCCCGAAGATGCGTCGCTGCCTTGTCAAAATCACCATCATGGAGTTCGAGAGCCGTCTTGCAATCCAGAATCCCGGCTCCCGTTGCCTCGCGAAGCTCTTTGATCAAACTCGCTGAAATCGCCGCCACGTTGAATATCCCCCTCTAGTCCTCAAAATCCTCATCGTCGTCCACAAAATCCTCGTCCTCATCGCCCTCGAACGCATAGTCACCGGAACGAAGCTTGGCGAGGGTTGCCTGCCCCAGATATTTCTCGTCTTCGACCTCTTCTTCATCCGCCTTCATGGCCTGCCGGATCTGCTTGCCTTCATTCACTGCATCGGCCATGTGACCCACAATCAGCTTGATGGCCCGGATGGCGTCATCGTTAGATGGAATCACAAGATCGATGGGATCGGGATCGCAATTGGTATCCAACATGGCTAGAACGGGAATATTCAGAATATTCCCCTCTTTGACGGCAATGGCCTCACGACGCACATCGACCACAAACAGCACGTTGGGGAGGTGGGTCATGGTCTTGAGGCCACCCAGGCGGCGATTCAACTTGCCGATCAATTGCTCGAGTTTCAAGGCCTCTTTTTTGGGTAACCGTTCGAAATCTCCCACCTCTTTGCGCTGCTCCAGCTCCAAAAGGTAGTCGATCCGGCTCTTGATCGTCTTCCAGTTGGTCAGCGTACCACCCAGCCAACGCTCGTCTACGTAGGGCATCCCACAGCTTTGGGCCGCCTGCGCCAGGTTCTCCGCGGCCTGTTTCTTGGTGCCGACAAAAACGACGGTGCCTCCCTCGGCTACCGTGTCCCGAATCCGGTCATACGCCTGTTCCAAGCGAACAATGGTTTGCTGAAGATCGATGATATGGATGCCGTTCCTCTCGGTAAAAATGAACGGCTTCATCTTGGGGTTCCACCGCTGTGTGCGGTGGCCAAAGTGCACTCCCGCTTCCAAGAGCGCTTTCATCGTAATGTTTGCCATTGGTTCCTCCCTTTTTGTTTTTCCTCCACTTCCTTCGGTCCAGGTGGACACCCGCGCCTGGCGCACACGGGCACACCCACCCAGTCGGGAAGTGTGTGAGATGGCATAGCAGGCGGCAGTATAGCATAACCCGCAAAGGAAGGCAAATCAATTGGCGCGCATGGGTTTTCCGCGCTCGCTAGCAGCCTGTTATGCATTTTGCAGCATGAAAGTGACGAACTGATGAGCCAGCATCATGGCAAACGCGAAAGTGCAGTCCGGTCAGCGTCTCTGCCAGCCGTTCATAATCGCGGACAAGGCGGCGGAAGCGTGTCATCCAACCGAAACTGCGCTCGACCACCCAGCGACGAGGCAACAGCACGAAGCAGCGCTTGGCCGTGGGCAGCTTGACGACTTTGAGACGGATGCCATGCTCCTCAGCCGCGGCAGCAGCCTTGTCGCCGGTGTAGCTCTGGTCGACGAACGCGATTTCGACCGAGTCACCTGTCACCTCTTGGATCTGCTTGGCCAGTTCGCCGACCTGCGCTCGGTCCTGCTCGTTGGCAGGTGTTGAGTCTCGAAAAGTCATGCCGCCCATTGTCTCGAAAAGTCGTGCCGCT
>CAYVLO010000068.1:0-11148 GCA_964452125.1 uncultured Anaerolineaceae bacterium
TTCGGCCTTTGGATATCGGGCCTCCAGTTCGGCGCTGGGCCCCATGTCCTGGATTTGTTCGCCCTCAATGTACAATGCCCCAGGCAACACCTCGTTGGGCGCGCCCATTGTCACTAGCGTTCCATTTGTGATTAGCATCGTCTATCCTCCCTACTCCTTTGTGGATAGTCTCTCCCTGGATCGCCCGCCCCCGTATTGTACTCCAAAAGCGTTGGGGCGGCAAGCGCCATGCTCGGCCAGTTGTGTACGGGGTGCATGAACCGCTGTGCCTGGCAGACGCGTAAGATGGTGGGCTCGTAGGGGCGACGCATGCGTCGCCCAATAGGTATCAAGGTAAGGATAACGACAGGAAAATGGACCCCGCCAGCTTCCGACACGCCGGTAATTAGGAACTGGTTCGGCGCGTCGATTGCGATGCGTACCGGCCTCATGTGCAGTAAGGTAGGGGCGCCCCTCGTGGGTGCCCAAATGCTATGTCCTGTCCGTTGGAGCTCCTGCCCGCAGGGGCCACATCTCTCCGAGGCGAGTCTTTTCACAACGCACGGGGTTCTGTGGGGGTGCCCGCGCACCCCCACACCCCGCGCCGGGGGCCTAAGCGCCCGCAGACGGGCGGCCCCGGGCCCCTCGAAATTGGTGCGTTGCCCGGTCGAAATCCGGTTGCCTACGAGACGACGCGACCCGGTCGATCACCGTAGAGCCGGCCTTATCTTCTTAACTTGATACGTATAGGGCGCGGCATGCCGCGCCCCTACGAGCCGTCGCCCGATCGTCACCTACGCGGCAGCGGGGGTCCATGGCGGTGCCAAGGCACCGCACTCCAAAACCAGGCGACGCATGCGTTGCCCGTACGGTGCCGCCAGCGCAGCACAGCGATCGCATGGGCGGAACCTGTAGGGGCCGGTTTCAAACCGGCCCCTACAAGATATGCCCGCGGGCTCTTGATTATGCTGGGTGACAGGCAAGGCCGGTCACTCGGGATCGGCAGCGACTAGAGTTCGTACAACTCTCCGTACTTGCACCGCAGATACCGGATGTAGGGTTCGACGTTCATGGGTTGGCCGCAGGTCCGCAGCATCAGCTCCTCGGCTGTGAATTTGGTCCCATGGCGATAGATGTTCTCTTGAAGCCAGGTGTGCAACGTGCCAAAACGACCCTGGGTCATCTCTTGGGTGATCTCTGGGTGAGCCTGGAGCGCCGTCTCGTACAACTGGGCGCCCAGGATGTTGCCCAGGGTATAGCCCTGGAACATGCCCCCCACCGGCCCAAAGAACCAGTGCACGTCCTGCATCACGCCATCCCGGTCGTCGGGCGGCTCGATGCCCAGATCGGCCTGGAAGCGGGCGCGCCAGGCTTCGGGCAGGTCCTTGACCGCCAGGGTGCCCTCCAACATGGCCAACTCAAAGTCAAAGCGCAGCATCACGTGGAGGTTGTAGGTCACCTCGTCGGCCTCGGTACGGATCAGCGATTTCTGCACCTTGTTGATGGCCCGATAAAAGGTGTCCAGCGAGACGTCTTGCAGCGCATCGGGAAAGGTCGCCTGCAACTTGGGATAGAAATGCTCCCAGCAGCCACGGCTCCGCCCCACCAGGTTCTCCCACAGGCGGGATTGGCTTTCGTGCATGCCTGCCGAGGTGCCCTCTGCCAGCAGCGTGCCGTCCAGTTGGGGATCGACCCCTTGCTCATACATGCCGTGCCCCGCCTCGTGCAGCGTGCTGAACAGCAGGTCGTTCAGGTGGTTCTCTCGCACGCGGGTGGTGATGCGCACATCGCCCACCGAGAACGAGGTGGTAAAGGGATGGGGCGCCTTGTCCTGCCGACCGCGCTCCATATCATATCCATAGGCCTGCACCATCTCCAGGGCAAAGTCCCACTGCGCCTTTTCGGGATAGTGCCTGTACAGGCAGGAATCGTCGGCCGGCGGCTGTTCGGTGATGGCCCGGACGATGGGCACCATTTTCTCGCGCAGTTCGGCAAAGGTCTGGCGGATGGTGGCTGCCTTCATGCCATAGTCGGCCTCAGAGATCAACGGGTCGGCAATGTGCTCGTACTCAAAGTACTCGGAGTATTGGCGGCTCAACTCCAGCGTCCGTTCCAGATGGGGTCGCACCGCGGCAAAATCGTTGGCCGGCCGGGCCACCGTCCAGGCCTGAAGGGACTGGGCCAGATGGTTGTTGAGTTCGGCGACAAAGGACGACGGCACCCGCGTCGCCCGCTCAAAGACACGGCGCGCCACACGGATCAAGCTGGCCTCGTCTGACTCGTAAGGCAGCCCTTCTTCGTAGGGGCGCAGCGCGTCCAACAGTTTGCCCACCGCCGCATCGGTCAGCTTTTCGTGGGCCAGGCGTTGCAGAGTGGCCATCTGCCGTCCACGGGCCTCTGCACCACCGGGGGGCATGTAGGTCATCTGGTCCCAGCCCAACACAGCCGAAGCCGATCGGAGATCCTGGATCTCCATCAGGCGGGTCTTGAGTTCTTGATACGTTTTCTCCATTTTCGTTCTTCCTTTCACCCAACGATGCGTGATAGATACCAAAAGGAAAGAAGGGCTCGCCCGCTTCCGTCATGCCCGCATGGTGGGGCGCCCTCGCAGGCGCCCATTCCCGGGTGGCTGTCCCGTCGTGGCGGACGAGGCATTCTCAGGAGTCCGTGGGTAGGACGTCGTATGCATGCGGGACGGTCCCCCAGTTGGGACACGGTCGTTTCCAGAATGCCTCGCCCCTACCATGCGCATCGGTGATTGCGTGTAATTCGTGGCCAGGCCATCCTTCTTGCGGGCAGAACCATGGGCTCCCTGCTCAGGCGCGGGCCGGGCGAACGTCCTCCACCATGAGCTGGGTCCTTTTCTGGTGGTTCCAGTCGTTGACGCCTACCGTATAGACGAGGTCGACCCGTCCGGTCAAGGCGTCGCTCCGCTCGCCAAAGCCAAAGGCCACGGCTTCCCAGCTTGCATTTTTGGCATCGAGCAGATCGAGTTTCAGGTGCTGGCCCTGGGCGCCCATTCTTCTCATGGATCGGACCCGAGCCGCCCGGCTGAGGAACACCGGCCGGGGATTGGCCATGCCGCAGGGTTCGAACAGGCCCAGGTGGTCCATCGTCACCCCTGACAGGTCCGCCAGGTCGCACTCGACGTCGATGTCGACCACAGGGCGCAGATCCTGGCCGGCCAACTGCTCCTGGGCCAGCTCCTGCAGCCGAATCCGCAGGTCTTCCAGGCGGGCGGTGGCGGCGGTGAACCCGGCAGCGGCCGCGTGCCCGCCATGGCGGATCAGCAGATCGGAGCAGGCATCCAGGGCGCGGGTGATGTGAAACTCGGCGATGGAGCGGCAGGAACCCCGGCTCTCTTCCGCTCCCTGCTCGACGACCACAGTGGGCCGGTAATGAGCCTCGGTCAGGCGGCCGGCCGCCAGGCCGACGATCCCGGGCTGAAATTCGGGGCTGGCGGCAAAATAGAGGTAGGCCTCGGGGTCGCCCTCCTGGACCAGCGCCTCAGCCCGGGCCACTGCCTGCTCCGTCTGGGTCTGTCGAGTGCGGTTCAGCTCGTCGAGCTGGCGGGCCAGCTCTCGGGTTTGGAGGGGGTCCGGACAGGTCAAAAGGTCATAGGCCAACGTGGCCGATCGGAGCCGGCCGGCCGCGTTGAGGCGTGGCCCCAGCCGAAAGCCGATGGCGGTGGCATCGACATCGCCGCGGCGGACGTTTGCCGTGGCCATCAAGGCCTCGACGCCCGGCCGGGGGGCTTCGTTCAAAACCTTCAGGCCCCGGCGCACCAGAGCCCGGTTCTCCCCCGTCAAGGGCGCCAGATCGGCCACCGTGCCCAGAGCCACCAGGTCCAAAAGTCGCTCTTCGGGCAGGGGGACCGGTTTGCCGATTCCCTCTCGCATCCTGAGAAAGGCCTGCGCCAGCTTGTAGGCGACGCCCACCCCGGCCAGTTCCTTGAAGGGATAGGGACAGTCCTGCTGTTTGGGGTTGATCACGGACACAGCCGGCGGCAAAACCTCGCCGACCGAGTGGTGGTCGGTGAGAATGATCTCCATGCCTTTGGAAGCCTCGCTGACCTCCACGACGGAGCGAATGCCACAGTCCACGGTAATGACCAGCCGGACGCCCTGGCGCCACAGATCGCGCAAGGCATCCAGGTTCAGCCCATAGCCCTCGTCGACCCGATGGGGGATGTAGGGCACGACGCGCCCGCCGGCCGCTTGCAGCACCTCCACCAGCAGGGCCGTGGCGGTTACGCCGTCGACGTCAAAGTCGCCAAACACGGCGATTTGCTCATCGTGTCGAAGGGCCTTTTGCAAACGCGTCACGGCTTCTCCGACACCCTTCATTTCAAAAGGGGTGGGCGCCTCGAAATCGTCCGCCAAAAAGGCCCGAACCTCCTCCGGCGTCCGGATTCCCCGGTTGTACAAAACCTGGACCACCCACAGAGGGAGGTCAGGATAGAGGGCCGCCTGCTCGGAGGGCACGCGCGGCGCTATGTTCCAACGTTTGGACTGCAAAGACAAACCGCCCACTCCCCGCTCAAAAAAGCAAGAGCGAGGAGCACTACACGCCTCGCTCTCACAACGTCCGATGGTCGTACGTTTATAACCAGTTCTGCTTCTTGATAAACTCGGTGACGTACGGGATTTCGAAATACTTGCCCTGATAGGCCTCCCACGCCCAATACAGCGTGACAAACCAGAGCAGGATCGACCCGATGCCGCAGAGCCCACCGATAAAGAACGTGACCGCAGCCAGAATACATCCCAACAACATCACCAAAACCCAAACGACAAGGTTGGCCGCCAAAGCCTGGACCGCATGGTAGCGCTGGAAGGGACGGGCTTTCATGTCCTCCACCAACAGAATGATGATGGCCACCAACGGGATGGGGTATGACAGCGCAGCCATGAGCTTGTCATTGTCCGAAATGTCGCCGACGGGAGGAACTGCATAGTCCTCTTGCATGTTCACTCACCTCCTTTCGATGTGCTATGATCGCGAGCCCACACTTTGGCTCCACCCCATTGTAACAGCCCCCTGGAGAAATGTCAAGGTCGATTGTAGAGGTATCCTCGGTTTTTGGCCCGCGCCTCTGAATGTGTTACAATCCAAAGGAAAGCTGTTTTCTATACGCCCGCGCCGCCGTCCGGTTGCAGAAATCGGCCGGGCTCGACTCGATGGATCTGCGCCAAGGGGAAACGATGACGCGAATTGTTTTCATGGGAACGCCTGGCTTTTCCGTGCCCACGCTCCAGGCGGTGGCCCAACGGTATCCTATCGCCGGCGTGGTGACCCAGCCCGACCGGCCCGCCGGCCGGGGCAAGCGGATTGTCGCCCCACCGGTCAAAGAAACGGCCCTGGCCCTTGGGCTGCCGGTATACCAGCCCACATCGTTGCGCACGCCCGAAGCAGAGCAGCGCCTGGCCGAATGGCAGCCCGACCTGATCCTGGTCGCCGCCTTTGGCCAGATCCTGCAAGCCGCGATCCTGGACCTGCCGCCCCACGGTTGCCTGAACGTCCACGCCTCCCTGCTGCCCCGCTACCGGGGCGCTGCGCCCATCTCGGCGGCCATTCTCAATGGCGAATCGACCACCGGCGTCACCATCATGCGCATGGACGAGGGCATGGACACCGGGCCGATCCTGGCCCAAGCCTCCTGCCCTATCACAGCAGACGACACCACCGGCACGTTGACGGCCACATTGGCCGACCTGGGCGCCCATCTCCTGGTCGACACGCTCCCCAGTTGGCTGGGAGGTGAATTGGCCGCCCAACCCCAGGACCACGAGCAGGCCACCTACTGCCGCCCCCTCACCAAGGAGGATGGGCGCCTGGACTGGACCCAGCCGGCCGAGTTCCTCGGGCGGCAGATCCGGGCCTGCAATCCCTGGCCCGGCGCGTTCACCACCTGGCAGGGCCGTCGCCTGAAGATCCTGCTGGCCCGGCCCCACCCGGGCGATCCCGACAATCGCCCGCCCGGGCAGGTCATCGCCCTGGGTAGCGGCATCGGCGTCGTCACCGGCGCAGGGTTACTCGAATTGGCCGAGGTGCAGCTCGCCGGCAAAAATGCCATGGACGCCCAGCAACTTGCCCGCGGCCAGCGCGATTTTGTGGGCGGGATTCTCGACCGGTAGACCCGCCCCGGGCGTGTAGGCCTTGTACGGGCGACGCGTGCGTCGCCCGTACTGCGCGAAGGTTGCCCTTGCCACGAATTGCACGAAATCATCGCTGCGCTTTGTAGGGGCGAGGCATTCCCGGCGCAAGACGCCGTCCCAGTCCGGTTTCCGTGGGAATGCCTCGCCCACACAGCAGCCAAGCGGCGCAGGCCGCCCCCGAGACGAGGGCGGCGAGCAGAAGGGGCGCTGGCTTGTAGGGGCATGTCATGCCCGGAATCGAGCGACGCGTGCGTCGCCCGTACAGAAATGCCGTCATGCCCGCCGCGAGTACTCTTGCGCACAAGCGCCTGCGTACTCGCAGGCAGCATCCATCCTGCGCCACGCCTCGTCCTGGCCGGCTAGGGCCCACCCCTTGACTGCTGCAACCGCAATTGACATTTGCCCCCTTTTGCGGTAAGATGATGCGCGGGATACCCCTATGCGCGTTTTTTCGCGCGAGATGGTTTGTACAAGGAAAGGAGTTGAACCATGTTCCACCGAGTGACCCTGATTGGCCGTGTGGGCCAAGACCCTCAAATGCGATACACACCCGATGGCACGCCAGTGACCAATTTCAGCCTGGCGACGACGACGACCCTCAGCAAGGCAACCCGCCCAGACTGCCCAGCAGGATGGAAGGAATCCTACAACGGGAAGAACTGGGAATTGACCACCTGGTGGCGGGTCGCCTGCTGGCGGGGACTGGCCGAAACCGTGAACAGCTACCTGACCAAGGGGCGCGAAGTGTTTGTCGAAGGGGAAATGGCCGGCGAAGCCACCAACGGATCGCTCAACCCCCGAGTCTGGACCGGCAAAGACGGCCAGGCGCGGGCCAGCTTTGAAATCACGGCGCGCACCGTCAAGTTCCTGGGCGGTCGCGGCGAAGGAGATTCGGGCGCGGACTATCCCGTAGGCGAGCCGCCGCCCGACGGCTTTGAAGAGGACTCGCTCCCCTTCTAGCCCGCGGGTTCTGAAAAACCGGCCCAACGTCCAGGATCCCACGGCGCAGCACATGGCGCGCCGTTCCTTTGGGCTCAAACAAGAGATCGATAGGGCGTCGTTCGTCGTCGACGGTGAACGACGTTCCTGTTTGCACGCCAGGGAGAAAAATGACCATGAGCGAACGTCAACCGACCCCAAGACCCATCCAGGTAGAGTTGCCCGCAGAGTTGGAAGCCATCTATTCCAACTTTGCCCTGATCACCCACTCGAATTCCGAGGTCATTGTCGATCTGGCGCGGGTGTTGCCCAATGTGCCCAAGGCCAAAGTGTACGCCCGGGTCATCATGACCCCGCTGAACGCCAAACTGCTGCACAAAGCGCTGGGCGAGAACCTGGCCAAGTTCGAGGCCACCCACGGCGAGATCAAGATCCAGGGTCAGGGCTTTGAGGCGCCGGTAGAACGCATGGGCTTTGTCCGAGACTAGAGGGGAGCCAGAAGGATTTCATGCTCAAACCGATCGTAGCCATTGTAGGCCGTCCGAACGTCGGCAAGTCGACTCTGTTTAACCGCATTGTCGGCAAGAAACGGGCCATCGTCGAGGATATCCCCGGCACCACCCGCGACCGCCTCTATGGCGACGCCGAGTGGAATGGGATCCCTTTCACCGTGGTGGACACCGGCGGCATCGAGGTCATCGAAAGCCAAAAAAAGCGCGCCCCCGCCAGCCAGCCAGAGCCCCTTTCGAGGGGCTCGGTAGGCTTTATCGAAGAGATCCGCGCCCAGGCCGAGATCGCCATCGAAGAGGCCGACGCTATCCTCATGGTCGTCGACATCCTCGATGGCCCCACCCCCGCCGATGAAGACATCGCCGAGGTGCTGCGACGTACCGACAAACCGGTGCTGGTGGCGGCCAACAAGGCCGACAACCAGAAACGCTTTCCGAGCGCTTACGAATTCTATGCCCTGGGGTTGGGCGACGTCTACCCCGTGTCGGGCATGCACGGTATCGGCATCGGCGATGTGCTGGATGCGCTGGTCGAGGTCTTGCCCGTGGTGGAGGAAGAGGAAGAGCCGGACGCCCTCAAGATCGCGCTGGTGGGACGGCCCAACGTGGGCAAGTCGTCGCTGCTGAACAAGCTCTTGGGCGAAGAGCGGGCCATCGTCAGCGAGATCCCGGGCACCACGCGCGACGCCACCGACACCTATCTCACCTGGGAGGGCCAGTCGGTGCTGCTGATCGACACGGCGGGCATCCGCCGGCGTGGTCGCGTGGAGCAGGGCATCGAAAAGTTCAGCGTCCTGCGCTCGATGCGCTCCATCTCTCGGGCCGATGTCGTTTTGCTGCTGCTGGACGCGCAGGATCTGGTCACGGCCCAGGACGCCCACGTGGCTGGTTACATCCTGGAGGAGATGCGCAGCATCCTGGTCGTGGTGAACAAGTGGGATCTCATCCCCAAAGACACTTACACCATGGATGCCTACACCAAACAGATCCGCGCCGATCTAAAGTTCTTGGATTATGTGCCCGTGTTGTTCATCTCGGCGCTATCGGGACAACGCGTGAACAAGGTGCTGCCCATGGCGTCTCAGATCCACCAGGAGCGAATGGTGCGCATCTCCACCGGAGAATTGAACCGCCTGGTCGAGGATGCGACCATCCGCCACTCGCCGCCTCATAAAGCGGGCAAACAGCTCCGATTCCTGTACGCCACCCAGGCCAGCGTCGACCCGCCCACCTTTGTCTTTTTCGTCAACGATGCCCGGTTCGTCCATTTTTCCTACGAGCGCTACCTGGAAAACCAACTGCGGCAGCGCTACGGCTATCTGGGCACCCCTCTCAAGCTGGTGTTCCGCAGCCGGGAAAAGGACTAGACCGCTCCACAAAAACGGGCACCGGCCCAGGGGGGCCTGGATTCCTGGGGACGTGGTCGGCTGGGTTATGACTGGGCTACGGGGCGTACCCCGCACTAATCACCACGGCCCCCTCAGCGCCGGCTGGGAGCCCTCTCCAACAACCGGATCCCACCGGCTCCGGCGACGATCACGGTATCGGCCATGTCCAGGAACAGACCATGCTCCACGATGCCCGGCCGGCCGGCCAACGCCCAAGCCAACGCACCGGGATCGGGGATGCCCCCCGCGAACCAACACCGCGCCAGGTAGTTGCCATTGTCGGTGACAATAGGCTCCCCATCGTCCTCCCGCCACAATTCGGCCCGGCAGCCCAGGGTGCTCAGCCAGCGCACCTGCGCCTGGGCGGCAAAGGGCACGATCTCCACCGGCAAGGGGCCGCGGCCCAGGCGCGGCACCAGTTTGGATTCGTCCACGACAATGATCAATCGCTCGGCGTGGATTTCGACGATCTTTTCCCGCAGCAAGGCGCGGCCCAACCCCTTGATCAGGTTCAGGTCGGGATCGACCTCGTCGGCGCCGTCCACCGCCAGGTCGAGGTGGGGCTGCTCGTCGAGGGAGGCCAACGGGATGCCCCAGCCCCGGGCCCGTTGGGCCGTGCTCTCGGAGGTCGGCACGCCCACAAGGTGGTGGAACTCGCCCGCCTGCATCTTTTGCCCCAACAGATCGACAAAGAGGGCCGCGGTCGAACCGGTGCCCAGGCCCAGGATCATGTCATCGCGCACGTAGGCGAGCGCTCGCTGCGCCGCTTGTTCTTTGAGATTCACACAGACCTCCATGGCAACTCCCGGCGAGTCAGAGACCAACCGGGAGTCGGCGAAAATTCTATCTCCGTTGCGTTCTGGGTTCACGGTTTCAGGGTACACCGCAAGAGCCGCCCCCGTCGGCGCGGGAGCGCGCGAGCGACCCCGCGCGGGCGGAAACACGCGATTTTAGCCCGGACGTCACTGTCTTGAGCGGATCGACTATTTGGTCAGCGCCTTGCGTACCTCTTCGAGCTGACCGGCGCTGTTGAGCTTTTCGTTCTTGTGGGCGATGAACTTGGCGTACTCGGCCATAAAGATCTTGCCCGGCGCCCGAAAGTCAAACTGTTCGGGCTTGTCGCGGAAGAACTCGCGATGGACCCGGGTCCAGACCAGGCGACCGTCGGTGTCGATGTTGACCTTGGTCACGCCCAGGGGGACCGCCTTGGCGAACTCGTCCTCGTCTACCCCTTTGGCCGAGGGATTCATCGCTCCGCCGGCGGCGTTGATGCGCTCTACCTCTTCGCGAGGGACGGAGGAGGAACCGTGCATGACCAACGGGAACCCCGGCAGGCGCTCCTGGATCTCGGCCAACCGTCGAAAATGCAAGCCCTGCGAACCGCTGAACTTGTACGCGCCGTGGCTGGTGCCAATGGCGACCGCCAGGCTGTCGCAGCCCGACTGCTGCACGAATTCGGCGGCTTCGTCGGGGTCGGTCAGCATGG
This sequence comes from uncultured Anaerolineaceae bacterium, assembly GCA_964452125.1. Classification (GTDB taxonomy): domain Bacteria; phylum Chloroflexota; class Anaerolineae; order JAAYZQ01; family JAAYZQ01; genus CAZNQW01. Next base: position 10,460 of record CAYVLO010000068.1, read on the forward strand.
CATTTTTCTCGTCCACGGCCACATGCTCTTCGACACCGCCCAGCATCCCCAGCTCGGCCTCGACGCTGATGCCCTTGTCGTGAGCGCGCTCGACCACACGGCGGGTGGTGGCCACATTTTCGGCAAAAGGCATGTGCGAGGCATCGATCATCACCGAGCTGTAGAACCCGGAATCGATGCAATCGTAGGCCGCCTCTTCATCGCCGTGATCCAGATGAACGGCAAAGATGGCTTCGGGGAACACCTCTTCGGCCGAGCGGATCAGGCCCTCCAGCATCTTGACGCGGGCGTAGGAACGCGCCCCCTTGGAGATCTGGATGATAAAGGGGGCCTTGGAATCCAGGTTCCCCTGGAACAGGCCGATGCACTGCTCCATGTTGTTGATGTTGTAGGCGCCCACGGCGAATCGGCCATAGGCCACTTGAAACAGTTGATCTGTTGTCGCAATCATGGTTTCCACTCCTTTGTATTTGTTGCTCGGTTCACTCGAGGGTAAGCAAAAAGGCTGCCAGGTCGTCGATCTGCTGTGGCGTGAGCTGGCTGCCGTAGGTGGCCGGCATCATATTCGCCGCGAACCCCTGGGCAATGACGGCGTTGGGGTTCAGGATCTCTTGCCGAATAAAGTCGTCGGCCGGTTTGCCGCTCGCCGCTGCCCGGGTGGCAAGACCCGCCAGGCTTGGGCCCGCCAG
>CAYVLO010000069.1:0-11125 GCA_964452125.1 uncultured Anaerolineaceae bacterium
CGGCTTCGCCGCCTCCGCTCCTCAGAATGACAGCCCTCTCCGACAGGCTGCTAGACCCAGGGCTCTTCCAGCGCTTCCTGGTCGTAGAGGCTGGCAAAGTCGTCGGGCCGGGCATCCTCGCGAAAGTGGGCGCCCCGGGAGCCTCGGTTGTGCCAGGCGGCGCGGGTGACAACCCAGGCCGCCTGGGCCAAGTTGCGCAGCCCGATCAGGTCATCACTGAGGCGGGTGGCCCGGTAGAAGCCGTCGATGGCCTCCCACTGGTGGCTCAGCTCACGCAGGGCCCGGGACAGCCGCCGGGTGCTGCGCGCCAGGCCGACGTATAGCCACATCACGTGCTGGACGTTGCGCCGGTCTCGGTAGACCAGCGCCGGGTCGGCCAGGGCGTTGTTGCCCACATCCTCCCAGGGGGGAACCTCTTCTGCGGCCACAAGCGTCAGGTCATCGCGTGCGGCGATGTCGCGCCCGGCCCGCTCACCCCAGACCAGGCCCTCCAGGAGCGAGGTGCTGGCCAAGCGGTTGGCGCCATGGACGCCGGTGCAGCTCACTTCGCCCACCGCGTACAGGCCATCGATGGTCGTCCGGCCCCACTCGTCGACCAGGATGCCGCCGCAGAAATAGTGGGCGGCCGGCACGACGGGGATCGGCTCGGCGGTGATGTCGACGCCAGCCTGCAGACAGGTGGCATAGATGGTCGGGAAGCGTTCGCGGATGCGGGCGGCCGCCATCTGGCCCGCCAGGTCGAGCAGCACATGGGGATAGCTGTGCTCGATCATCTCCTGGTGGATGGCCCGGGCCACCACGTCGCGGGGGGCCAGGTCGCCCCAGCGGGGGGCGCGCTTCTCCATAAATCGCCGGCCGTCAGGCGTGTGCAGCCGCCCGCCCTCCCCACGAACCGCTTCGGAAATGAGAAAGTTGTCGGCCCCCGGCACGGCCAGGGTGGTTGGGTGGAACTGCACGTACTCGGCGTTGACGACGCGGGCCCCGGCCCGGTAGGCCATGGCCAGGCCATCGCCCCGGGCGCCTTCAGGGTTGGTAGTATAGCGGTAGATGCGGCCCAGGCCGCCGGTGGCCAGCACCGTCGCCTTGGCCAGGACACGGTGGACGGCGCCAGCTTCCTGGTCGAGCACATACGCACCCTGGCAGGTCACGGGCCGATAGACGGCCAGCGGATTGCGGGTGTGGTGGGACGAGGTGATCAGGTCCACGGCTGTGCTGCGGGTGAGTAGGGTGACGTTGGGCAGCGTCCGCAGCCGGGCGATGAGGGCCTGCTCGATGGCCCGGCCGGTGGCGTCGCCCACGTGGAGCACGCGGGGCACCGAGTGGCCCCCCTCGAGGGTGTAGAGCAGGGCACCGCTCTCGTCGCGGTCGAAATCCACGCCAACCTCGTCGATCAGCAGGCGCTCCACCAGGTCCGGCCCTGCCTCGGCGAGGAGGCGCACCGCCTCGGGCCGGCACAATGCCACCCCGGCCGCCAGGACGTCGCGAGCCAGCAGGTCGGGCGAATCGCCGTGACCGCGGGCCACGATGCCCCCCTGGGCGTAGCGGGTGTTCGATTCGGCGGCCTCGGCGGTGCGCGTGACGACAATCACCTGTAGCTGCCGATTGCGGGCGAGTTGCCAGGCAGCCATCGCTCCGGCGATGCCGCAGCCGACGATGAGGGCGTCGGTCTCAATGGCCATGGTCTTCCTCCAGCCTGAGTCAGGCTCTATGCTACCGGCCTACAGGGCCAGCATGCGCTCCAGGGCAACCCGGGCCCAGTGGGCTGTGTCTGCCTCCACGGTCACCTCGTTGGCCAGCTTACTGCTGACCAGGGCATCCAGCACGTGGGCCAGCTTGGCGACCGTGATCTGGCTCATGGTGCGGCAGAAGGGCGGTACGTCGGCCAGCAGGACGATCTCCTGCTCGGGATGCTGGGCATGGAGCCGGTGCACGAGCCGCGCCTCCGTGCCGATGGCCCACTGCGTCCCTGCGGGTGCGGCCTCGACCAGGGCGATGATGTGGGCCGTCGAACCGGCCTCGTCCGCCAGATCGACGACCTCCATCGGGCACTCGGGGTGGACGACGACGCGCACACCGGGCAGCCGCTGGCGCACGGCGCGGACCTGCTCTGGACGGAATCGCTGGTGGACGTTGCAGGCCCCCGGCCAGAGGACTACCTTAGCCTGGTGGATCGCCTCCCTGCCAGGTGGGTGCAGCGGATCCCAGAGCAGAATCTGCTCCGGAGGGATGCCCAACTGCCTGGCCGTGTTGCGCCCAAGGTGCTGATCGGGGAAAAAGAATGCGTTGGGGCGCTGGGCCAATGCCCAGCGGAGGGCCTTCGCGGCGTTGCCGGATGTACAGACGATGCCCCCGTGTTGCCCGCAGAAGGCCTTCAGTGCCGCCGACGAATTGACATAAGTGATCGGGGTGAACGCATCGTCGGGCAGGTGTTCCCACGCGGCCTCGACGGCGTCAAGGTTCGCTGTGTCGGCCAGGAAGCAGCCAGCGGCAGGCTCGGGGCTGAGCACGTGCTGGCCGGGCTGGGCCAGGATGGCCGCCGTCTCGGCCATAAAGTGCACGCCGCAGAAGACGATGAACTCGGCGCGGGTCGCGGCCGCGTCGCGGGCCAACTTGAGGGAGTCGCCGCGGTAATCGGCAAAGGCTACGACCTCGTCGCGCTGGTAATGGTGGCCGAGGATGACCAGCCGCTCGCCCAGGGCCTTCCTGGCGGCGGCAATCCGCGAGGCTGGGTCGGGCGGCGGCTGCCCCGGCATGCTGATCTTCATGCTCAGGTCCAGGGCCTCGGTGGAATGGGTCAGCGCCCCGACCGAGAGGTAATCCACGCCCGTGGCGGCGATCTCTGTAGCCCGCTCCAGGGTGACGCCGCCCGATGCTTCCAGGGGTACCCGGCCGGCAGCCAGGCCCACCGCCTGGCGCATCTCCTCCAGGCTCATGTTGTCCAACAGGATGCGGTCCAGGGCCGGTTCCAGGTCCAGCGCCTGCCGCAGCTCGTCGTGGGTACGGACCTCGACCTCGACGGGTAACTGCGGAAATCGCGACCGGGCCCCCTCGACGGCGGGCCGGATGCCGCCTGCTGCATCGACGTGGTTGTCTTTGATGAGAATCATGTCATAGAGGGCCATCCGGTGGTTCAGCCCGCCGCCCATCCGCACCGCGTATTTGTCCACGACGCGGTAGCCGGGCGGGGTCTTGCGCGTGTCGAGCACGCTGGCGCTGGTGCAGGCCACGGCGTCGACAAAGCGGCGGGTAAGGGTGGCGATGCCCGACAGCCGTTGCAGAAAGTTCAGCGCTGTCCGTTCGGCGGCCAGCAAGCCGCGGGCCGGGCCCTCGACCACGGCCACCAGCTCGCCGGGCACCACCTCCTGGCCGTCGGTGGCATGGGCGGTGAACTCGATGGCCGGTTCCACCCGCCGGAACAGGGCCTCGGCCACCGGCAACCCGGCCAGCACGCCGGCTTCCTTTGCCACGATGCGCCCCTGGAGCACCAGGTCCAGAGGCAGCGTCGCCTCGCTGGTTGCGTCACCGGGACCGATGTCCTCGGCGATGGCGAGCTCGATGAGCGGCGCGGCAGCCTGGAGCAGGGTACCCACATCTGGTTTTTCCATGAGCTTCACTTCCTTTTACATCTTGGCCTCGCCGCGGCCGGTCTCGACCCGCTTCCAGGCGGCGACGATGGCGACCGTCAGGATGGCGGCTACGACGATCTCGGGCAGGCCATGGCCAGGACGCCGATGGTGTTGGTCAGCGTGCCAACCACGGCAGCGACGACAAGAGCCAGGTATTCGTTCACCCGCTTTAGTCCTGCATAGGCCAACCACGCCGTGGCCCCGATAAAGATCCGGGGCAGCACGGCCACCAGCGGGTCTTTGAACATCGGCACGGTGGCCTGCAGAAAACTGAACAACCCGAACAGGGTACCGACGAGCCCTCCCACGACGCCACCCTCCATCACGCCGCCGATAACCGCCGGTACGTGCAAGATGGCGGCGTTGCCGGCTGGCGTCGGCACCGGGATGAACCCCAGCCGGGTCCAACCCAGAACCGATTCAATGGAGGCATTATACCAAGTCGGGCGTCGGCGGTCAAGAAAGACCATGTAACGGACAGCTCTTAGGCAGGCTCAGTTTGTTGGCTTTGACTCGAAATACGATGAACTCCCCAAGAAAGGGTATGAAGCCAATCCGTCGCCAAAGGAGCCTCCACAAGGCTGCAGGCCCGCATCCAGGAAAAGGGCGGCGGCCCTCCCTGGCCCGCCCCGCGGGTGCGTTTCAGGTGCGTTGATAACAGCAGACCTCCGGGTTCTCCAAAAACCCGGAGGTCTTGCGCGCGGGCGGGCATGGCGGACAGGCGCGGGCCCGTGCGGCCCATCCCGCCCGGCCTCGGGCGCGGTTTGACGCTGTCCCGCGCCCATGCTACAATACCATTCTATGCAGGGAAAGGGTCGCTTCCATCCGATGGTGGGTTGGGTCCTCGGCGCGGCGGCTGTGGTCCTGGTGGTCGCCATCCTCCTGGTGGCCACATCCGGGGTGCGGCTGGCGGATGCTTGGCCTGCCCATGGCGACGCCGCGCCCATCACCGCGCCGCTGCGGCTGGCCTTTTCGCAGGCCATGGACCCGGCCAGTGTCCAGGCCCACCTGCGCATCGAGCCTGCCATCGAGGGCCGGGTGGCAGGTGAGGGCCGCGAGTTCCAATTCCGGCCCCGGGTGGCCTGGGCGCCCGATACGACCTATACCGTCACCCTGGAGGCCGGCATGGCCTCGGCCCAGGGCCGCCCCCTGGCTCAGGAACAGACCTGGGCCTTTCGGACGCGGGCGCCGGGACTGGTCTACCTGGGCCGCACCGAGCCCGAGGGCGACGTCCGCCAGGTGTTCCTTCTGGATCGGGAGGGGGTTGCCCCCCGCACCCTCACCGAGCATCCGACCGGGGTGTGGGATGTGGCCGCCCACCCCCAGGGAGAGGCGCTGGTCTACAGCGTGTTGCGGGCCGATGGCGGCGCCGACCTGTGGTGGATGGACCGCCAGGGAGGGGGGCAAAAGGTATTGCTGGCCTGCCCGGGCGAGGCCTGTTTGAACCCGGCCTGGTCGCCCGACGGGGGGCAGATTGCCTACGAGCGGCGGGGCATCTGGGCCGGCGCCCCCAACCTGGAAGCCAACGCCAGCCGCATCGGGCTGTACGATCTGGCTTCGGGCGAGGACCGGGAGCTGTTCGACTATGACGTGGCGGCCCATTCGCCGCTGTGGTCGCCCGATGGAAGCCAACTGGCCTATCTCAGCCCGCTGCTGCACGGCATCGAGGTCTATGACCTGAACACCCAGGAATTGCAGCAGTTTGGCAACGACTGGGGCGCCGCCCCCACCTGGTCGCCCGATGGCCGCTCGCTGGCGGTCGCCGAGCTGATGCTCGCCGGAGAGGCCCTGGTGGTCCGCCTGGTGCGGATCGATCTGGAGCAAGAGGCGATGGTGGACATCAGCGGCGACGAGGACATGGTCAAGGATGTAGCCCCGGCCTGGTCGCCCGGCGGGGGCTGGATCGCCTTTGGCCGTCAATTTCTGGACGCCGAACGCTGGACGCCCGGCCGCCAGGTGTGGCTGACCCGGCCCGACGCCAGCGAGGCCTATGGGTTGCCCTCCGAACCTGGATTGGATCGGTTTGGGTACGTGTGGCGGCCCGATGGAGGGGCCCTGGCCTATCTGGCTTCGGATCTGTCCGACGGATTGCAGGCGGCGCCCCGGGTGTCCGTCTGGGTTTTTGATTTCGCGGCGGGCCAGGCGGTCCGCGTGGCCGAGGAGGGCGTCCTGCCCCGCTGGCTGCCATGAGCGATGACGCGGGCGGTCGTCCGATCCCGTCACCCCCGCCGCGGGGCGTGCGCCGTGGTTTTTTGGAGTGCGCTGCCTGGCACGCCAGGGCGCTTGCTTGCGCAAATTGCTGCGGCAGCAAGCTGCCGCACTCCAGAAGCGTCACCCCCGCGGAAGCGGGGGTCCATGGGGTTGCGACCAAGAATGGATTCCCGCTTGCGCGGGAATGACGGACAGACCCGGGGTAGGGGCCCATGGATGCGGGCTGCCGTCCGATCCCGTCGCCCCCGCCGCGGGGCGTGCGCCGTGGTTTTTTGGAGTGCGCTGCCTGGCACGCCAGGGCGCTTGCTTGCGCAAATTGCTTCGGCAGCAAGCTGCCGCACTCCAGAACCGTCACCCCCGCGGAAGCGGGGGTCCATGGGGTTGCAACAAAGAATGGATTCCCGCTTGCGCGGGAATGACGGACAGACCCGGGCATGACGGACAGACCCGGGAATGACGAATATACATACGAATCACAGTAAGGGGGTTCCATGACCAAAGGCACACTATCTCTGCGCGGGGTGTTCCCACCCCTCACCACACCCTTTCGCACCAACGGCGACGTGGACTATGACGCCGTGGTCGAAAACGTGATCAAGTATCAGGAGTTCGACCTGGCGGGCTACGTCGTCCTGGGCTCGAACGGCGAAGGCGTCTATCTCACCGAGGAGGAAAAGCTCCGCGTCCTGAAAGCGGTCCGCCAGACCATGTCGGACGACCGGGTCCTGGTGGCGGGCACCGGCTGCGAATCGACGCGGGCCACCATCGACCTGACGCGCAAGGCCGCCGACGTGGGCGCCGACGCCGTGTTGGTGGTCACGCCCAACTATTACGACACCAAGATGACGCCCGAGGCCATGATCCGCTTTTTCTCGGACGTGGCCGATGCCTCGCCCATCCCGGTGGCCGTCTACAACGTACCCCAGAACACCCATGTCGACCTGGCCCCGGCGACCATCACCCGCGCCGGCGAGCACCCCAACATCATCGGCACCAAAGACAGCACCGGCAACGTCACCAAGCTGGCCGAGCTGGTCCGCCTGGCGCCCCCTGGCTTTCAGACGCTGGTGGGCACGGCCAACGCCTTTTTGTCGGGACTGCTGCTCGGCGTGGTCGGCGGCGTGCTGGCCCTGGCCAACATGGCGCCCCAGGAGTGCATCGACATGCAGCGCCTGTTCGAGGCCGGCCGGCTGGACGAGGCCGCCGAATTGCAGCGGCGGATGGTGCCGGTCAACACCGCCGTCACCGGTCGATTTGGCATTGCCGGGCTCAAGGCGGCCATGGACATGGTCGGCTTTCGCGGCGGAGCGGTCCGCGCGCCGCTGATGGACCTGGGCGAGGCCGACCGCGAGACGCTGCGCCAGATTCTGGTGGAGGGCGGCCTGCTGTAGGCGTACCTTTCGATGCGACTCAGGCAACTGGAACTCCAAGGGTACAAAACCTTTGCCTCCCGCACCCAGTTTGCGTTCGACTCGGGCATCACCGCCATCGTCGGACCGAACGGCAGCGGCAAGAGCAACATCGCCGACGCCATCCGCTGGGTGCTGGGGGAGCAAAGCTATCGCTCGCTGCGAGGCAAGCGCACCGAAGACATGATCTTTTCGGGCAGCTCGCAGCGCGCCCGCCTGGGCATGGCCTCGGCGTCGCTCCTGCTGGACAACTCGGAGGGCTGGCTGCCCATCGAATTTTCCGAGGTCCGCATCACCCGCCGCGCCTACCGCTCGGGCGAAAACGAGTACCTGGTCAACGGCCAGCGCGTCCGCCTGCGCGACATTGTCGAACTCTTGGCCAAATCGGGGCTGGCCCAGCGCACCTACACCATCGTGGGCCAGGGGTTGGTCGACGCCGTCCTGAGCCTGCGGGCCGACGACCGCCGCGCCCTGTTCGAGGAGGCGGCGGGCATCTCCCTCTACCAGGACAAGCGGGCCGAAGCCCTTTCCAAACTGGACGAGACCCGGGCCAACCTCCTGCGGGTGAACGACATCATCAACGAGATCGCCCCCCGCTTGCGACGGCTGGAGCGCCAGGCCGAACGCGCCGAAACCCACGCCATGCTGGCCCAACAGCTCGAAGGGTTGCTGCGCACCTGGTACGGCTATCAGTGGCGGCGCGAACAGCAGAACCTGGTGCGCGCCCGCGATGCCCTGCAGCGCCGCGCCGACCGGCTGGCCCGCCGCCGCGAAGAGGTGGAGGCCTTTGACGAGCGCATGGCCGAGTTGCGCTCGCAGCAGAACGACCTGCGGATCCAGCTTGGCAACTGGCACCGGGAGAGCAGCAACCTCCACCGGCAGATGGAAGGGGTGCAGCGCGACCTGGCGGTGTGGCAAGAGCGCTCGCGGCTCCAGGCCCGGCAGGTGGAGGACCTGCAAGGGGAGCAGGCCGAATTGCGGGCCCAGGCCCAGGCCGCCCGCGACCGGATCGCCCTGGCTGAACAGGAGGTCCAGGCCAGCGCCGAGGCCCTGGACGACTGCCGCGCCCGGGCCGCCGAGGCCCAGGCCGAACTGGACGCCCACGAGGCCCGGCGCGAGGAGCTGACCCGCCTGATCTCGGCCACCCAGGCGCGGGCGCTGGATCTGGCGGCCCAGTCGGCCGACCGCTCCAGTCGCCTGACCCAGATCAACGAACGCCGGGCGTCGCTGACCCAGGAGCTGGCCGAACACCGGCAGGCCATCGACCAGCAGCGGGCGCGGACCGAGGAATTGCGCGCCCAGGCCCGAGCCCGGGCCGACGAGCAGGCGCGGCTCCAGGCCGAGGCCGACGAGTTGGGCCAGGAGGTCGCCCGGCTCGATGCCCGCCTGTCCGAAACCCAGACCCGCCAGAACGACCTGCGCGCCGCCCTGGCCGATGCCCGCCAGACCGTCGACCGCCTCCAATCGCGCCTCGACCTGCTGACCCGCCTCCGAGAAGAGGGGGAGGGGTTGCACTCGGGCGCTCGCGCCGTGCTGCGTGCCGCCGGACGCCCGCTCAAGGGGGTGCAGGGCACCGTCGCCCAGTTGGTGCGCGTGCCCCAAGAGTACGAGGCCGCCCTGGAGGTGGCCCTGGGCGGGCACCTGCAGGATCTGGTGGTCGACCATTGGGCCAGCGCCCAGGCGGCCATCGCCCACCTGCGGGAGCAAAAGCAGGGGCGGGCCACCTTCTTGCCGCTGGACACGGTCCGCCCGCAGTCGCGCCTGGAGGCGCCGTCGGACCCGGGCGTTGTGGGGGTGGGCGCCGAGCTGGTGCAGGCCGACCCGCGGCTGGCGCCGGTGGTGGAGATGCTCCTGGGGCGCACCCTGGTGGTCGATGACCTGCCCGCGGCGCGCCGCTGTTTCGACCGGCTGCGGGGCGGCTTTCAGATCGTCACCCTGGCAGGCGAGGTGCTCCGTTCCAGCGGATCGGTCACCGGCGGCGAGGGCCGGGGCCCGGCCCCAGGCCAGACGCTGGCGCGGGAACGCGAGCGGCGCGAGCTGCCCTTCCAGGTGGACGAGGCGCAATCGCGGGCGGCGGTCCTCGACCGCGACCTGCACGACGCTTATGAGCAGGAGCGCCAACTGCGCGATTCGCGCAAGGCGCTCACCGCCCGGCAGGAAGAGACCGCCCGGGCCGCCACCCAGGCCCACGACCAGAGCCGCGCCCTGGCTCGCGAGGCGGAGCAGGGCGAACAGCAGATCGCCTGGCGCCAGCGACAGATCCAGCAGATCGACGACCAGGCCAAAAAGCTGGACGGCCAGGAATCGGGGCTGCGGGCCGAGCTGCAACGCCTGACCGAAGGCAAAAAAGAGACCCAGGCCCAGGCCGCCAGTTTGCAGGCCCAGTTGGAAGAGCTTCAGGGCGAGTCGCTGTACCAACGCCTGGCCCAGGTGCGGACCGAGGCCGCGGTGGCCGAGGGCGCGTGGAAGCATCGCCGCACGGCCCTGGACCAACTCCGCCAGGGGCTGGACCAGCTCCAGGGGCAGGTCCAGGCCAAGGGCGAGCGCATCGCCGCCCTGGAAAAAGAGCGCGCGTCCCTGCTGAAGCAGATCGAGGAACAAGAGTCCAAACAGGCGGTGGTCCATGGCTGGCTGGCCGCCCTCAACGGGCGGATCGAGCCGGCCGAGGCCGAGATCGCCCGGCTGGACGAGGAGCGGGAAAAGCTGGAGCGCGAGGAAGTGACCCTCCGCGCCCAACTGCGCGAGGCCGAGAGCGGCCATTCCCAGGCCTCCCTCACCACGAGCCGCCAGGAGGATCGCCTGGAGCGTCTGCGGCGGCAGATCACCGACGATTTCGGCCTGATCGAGGTCGAACCCACCGAGGGCGTGGCCGAGCAGCCGCCCCTGCCCATGGGCGAAATGGTCTCCAAACTGCCCGCGGTGGAGAACCTGCCCGAGGGGCTGGAGGAAGAGATCCACGAGATCAAGGCCCAGTTGCGGCGCATGGGGCTGGTCAACCCTGGCGCGCCGGAGGAATACGCCGAAGCCCTCGACCGCTACACCTTTTTGTCGGGCCAGGCCGCCGATCTGGAAGAGGCCGCCCGTGGCCTGCGGGAGGTGATCGCCGAGCTGGACGAGGTGATGCGCCAGGCCTTTCAGGAGACCTTTCGCCAGGTGGCCGAGCGCTTCAAAGAGAACTTTGACCGGCTCTTTGATGGCGGTGCGGCCCGGCTGATCCTGACCGATCCTGACGACGTGACCCTGACCGGCATCGAGATCGTGGCCCGGCCGCCCGGAAAACGCCAGCAGTCGCTGGCGCTGCTCTCGGGCGGCGAGCGCTCCCTCACCGCCGTGGCCCTGATCTTTGCCCTGCTTCAGGTCAGGCCGCCGCCCTTTTGCATCCTGGACGAGGTGGACGCCATGCTCGACGAGGCCAACGTCGGGCGCTTTCGCCGCCTGCTACTCCAGATGAGCGAGCAGACCCAGTTCATCGTCATCACCCACAACCGGGGCACCATCCAGGCCGCCGACACGATCTATGGCGTGTCGATGGGCGAGGACAGCGTGTCGCAGGTGATCTCGCTGCGCCTGGAGGGCGACCGGATCGCCACCCAGGACGGCGCCGAGGTCGAGATTCTGAAAGACTAGGCGACCTGGGCAGACCCCCCCCGCGATCCCTTGTAGGGGCGAGGCATTCCGGGCAAGGGGTGCGTCCCAACGGGAAGGCGGTCCCGTGTCCGGGACGGTGGATGGCCTGGTCTTTCCTGGGAATGCCTCGCCCATTCGCTCGCGCTGACGATGGGCGTCGATGGTGGGCGAGGCATCGGCCACGCAGCCCCGTGCAGGCGTTCATGATTGCGGCGATGCCTCGCCCCTACCAACCCTACCCCGAGGGTAAAA
>CAYVLO010000070.1:0-4478 GCA_964452125.1 uncultured Anaerolineaceae bacterium
CCCGCAGGCGGGCCGTGACCTGGATGCCGTCCATATCGGGCAGGCCCAGGTCGAGGATCATCACGTCGGGCCGGTCTCGCACCACGGCCTCCAGCGCCTCGGCTCCGTTGGTGGCCTCGAATACGACATAGCCGTTGGCCGCCAGGGAGGTGCGCAAAAAGCGGCGGATGGCCCGCTCGTCATCGACCACCAGAACGCGCAGTCCCGTCTCGTTCATGGCATGCCCTCCGCAATCGGCAGGACGATGGTGAAAGCGGCGCCCGCGCCCGCCTGATTGGCTGCCCAGATGCGCCCGCCATGCGCCTCGACGATACCCTTGCTGATGGGCAGGCCCAAGCCCGTGCCTGTTTCGTCCGATGAGCGCTGTACGCGGTAGAATTTGTCAAAGATGCGCGTCGTGTCCTCCTCGGGTACGCCAGGTCCGTTATCGACTACGGTCAGGTGCAGCTCTGCCCCAATGGCCTGGGCCTTGATGGTGATGGGTTGATCGGGCGGCGAATACTTTTGCGCGTTATCCAGCAGGTTGACCAGCGCCTGGGCCATCAAGGGCAGGTCCATGGGAACGGAGGGCAGGGTGTCGGGCACATCCAGGTCCAGATCGCGGCCTTTCAGGCGATCCCCCATCCGTTCCAGCGCCACCCCGACCAGGTCTTGCACGTCGCACAGTTCGAGCCGAACCTGCCGAACTCCCGCCTCCAGGCGGGTCATGTCCAAGAGGTTGCCCACGAGTTCGTCGAGCCGATTCGCCTGTTCCCAGGCGGTGTTGACCAGGATGGCCCGCGCCGCTTCATCCAGGAAGGCGGCGTCGTCGCGCAGACTGCTCAGCGCCCCGGTGATGGAGGCCAGAGGGGTGCGCAGATCGTGGGAGATCGAGTTCAGCAGGGCCGCTTGTAGGGTTTCGCTCTCGCGGAGCAGTTGGGCGGCCCGCGCCTCGTGGGTCAGATGGATCCGCGTGAGGGCCTGGGCAGTCAGGCTGGCAAAGGCCTCCAGGAGCCGCCACTGCTCAGAGGTCGGGGGATGTGCCTGTTCGGTCCATTGGACGCCCAGAACGCCCACCATACCCTGGGTCGAGCGGAGGGGCAGGTAGGTGCCCTTGATTGGGCTCTGGGTTCTGGTGTGCCGGCCGGCCGGCAGGCCCTGTTCATAGGCCCAGGTGGCTGCCTCCCATTCGGCTTTATCCAGCACGGCCTCGGGACGGTCGATGGCAGGTTTCAGCCCTGCGTCGTCCGGCAGGAGAAGGGTGGCGCTGGCCCGAAAGACCCGGTCGATGTGGTTGGCCACCGTCTGGGCGGCGTCGATGGGATCGAGGACCATGGCCAGATCGCGGCTCAGTTCGTACAGCGTTTGGGTGTGGATGGCCCAGTCTTCGGCGGCGCGGGCCTGTTCGCGCGCCTGGCTGGTGAGGGTGCTGATCAACAGGCCCACACCCAAAAACCCCAGAAAGGTCAGCACAAATTGAGCGTCGGCCACGGCAAAGGTGTTGTAGGGAGGCACAAAAAAGAGGTCGAAGGCCAGCACGCTCAACAGCGACACCAACGCCGCCGGCCAGCGCCCCAGGTACAGCGCGGCCAAAACGACGGCCAGCAAGTACAGCATCATCATGTTGGTGGGGGCGATGCTCGACTGCAGCGGCAGCCCGAGCAGGGTCGTCGCGCCCACCAGCCCGATTCCGTACGCATAGGGCAGCCAGCGGCCCGGTCGTCGGATGGCCTGGGCCCAGGCTCCCTTTTTCGAATCCCCCATAGCCGAATTGTACAACATTCGGGACCGGACTCAAAATCGGCTCGTCGCCAGGTGGAGGCCTGCGCCTCTCACGATTCCGAGTCCGTTTTCTCCTCGGTAGTGGTTGATTTCGGCGCCGTGCTCGGTTCCAGCACCGTCTGGCGCAAGAAGGAATGGAGCGGGCTGCTGCGGCGCTTGACCATGACGACGGTCACTGGCGCCCGCCGGGCAATCTGCCCCGAGACGCTGCCCAGGAGCAGGTTCTTGAATAGGGGCTCTTCGGTGGCGCCGATGACGATCAGGTCGTGGTCGTGGGTCTGCGCTTCTTCCAGAACGGTGTCCACCACATCGCTGCCTTCGACCAGGCGTGTTTCGATGGCCTCATAGTCGAGGCCCTCCTGCACATAATCGAGGCACTGCTCGGCGCGGACGATGGCGGCCTTCCGCGCCCCTACCGGCAGCACGTGGAGCAGGATCACCCTCACAGGGCCATTATGGCTGGCGCGGGCCATGCTCATCGCCATCCGCACCGCCCGGCGGCTGTTGGGGCCATCGGACACCGGCACCAGAATCGAGCGCAGGGGCCGATAGTCGCGGTAGCGAACGATGGCGATATCGGTCGGTGGGTTGTCGACGATGGGGTCGATCACCGAACCGTAGAGCCGCCCGGCCGTGTTGGTATATCCCGGCCAACCCAACACGATCAGGTCCGAGGCGTTTTCCATGGCCGTCTTGCGCACCGATTCGGCCACATTGCGGCCCAGGCGGATCATCGTGTGCACCGGAACGTCCCGCTCCTTGGCTTGCTCAATGACCGTCTCCAGGTGGGGCCGGCCTTCCTTGAGCAGGAACCGACCCTCGCCCAGGGTGAGCTGCGGCGGCACTTTGACCACGTGGAGGGCCAGCACCTCTCCGCCGCGATCCTGGGCCAGGATGGCGCCAATGGTTCCCAGGATGCGAGCCTGTTCCTGGGTGGCCACCGGCACCAGTACCGAATAGTCGCGGCTGACCAGCACTTCCTCCAGCAGGATCTCCTTGGGTTTTTCCATGGCCTCGACCTTGGAGAAATGTGCGTAATAGGCCAGCAACCCGATGACCAGCCAGCCGATGGCAAAGTACCAGGCCACCTGGCTAAACTGGAACAGTTGCAGCGCTAGCAATCCGTTGCACAGGATGGCGAGGAGGGGGATGACCGGGAACCAGGGGACCCGAAAGCCACGCTCCAGGTCGGGCATTTTGTGGCGCAGGGTCATCACGGCCACGTTGACCTGGAGAAAGAGCAGCAGGAACATGATGTCGGCCGCCGCGGCCACATCCTCGATGGGCAGTGACCAGGCCATGGCGATCATCATTCCACCGGAAAAAACGACGGCCCAGTGGGGCGTGTGGCGTTGCCGGTGGACGCGGGAAAACAGGCCCGGCAGGTTGTGGTCGCGGCCCATGGCAAAGGACACGCGGGAGGACGAGTAGGTGGTGGCATTCAGCGCCGACATGGTCGAAACCAGGCCGCTGAACAGCAGGACCAATCCACCAATGGCCCAGGGAAAGACCTGTTGCGCCACCTCCATGATGGCGAGTTCCTTTTTCTCGCCCAGGTATTCGTAGGCCTGCATCCCTTCGGGGGCCACGGTGGCGCCGATGGCGGTGATGCTCACCAGGATATAGATGGTCACGGCGATGGCCACAGCCCCAAAGATGGCTCGGGGGATATTTCTCTTGGGGTTGATCGCTTCCTCCCCCGATTGGGCAATGATCTCGTACCCTTCAAAGGCGATGAAGGTCAGCCCCATGGCGACCACGATGCTCAGGGGGCCGTTGGGCATGAACCCGGTTGTGAAGCGAGTGACCCAGGCGTCGGTGCGCATCATGGCCAGGAACCCAAACAGGGCGAACAGGGCCAGGATCACGATCTTGGTCATGGTGACGATGTTGCCGACGGTCCCCGTTTCCGACGCCCCCAGATAGTTGAGGATGGTAAAGCCGATGATGATGAGCGTCATAAAGCCCAGCGTCATCTGGGCAACGGAAAGACCCATCGTGGGCAGGTTGGCCATGGTCCACAGTTCGCTGGCAAAACGGCCAAAGCCCAGGGCGTAGAGGCTTCCGGCTGCCACGTGGGCAAACCAGCTCATCCACCCGGCCAAAAAGCCCTGGGTACCGCCCAGGCCCTCTTTGACCCACAGGTAACCGCCCCCGGCCTCGGGAAAGGCCGAACCCAGCTCGGCATAGGACATGGCCGTCAACGTCGTCACCAGCCCGTTCAAGAGAAAGGCCAGCACCAATGCCGGGCCGGCCACCCCGGCAGCGATGCCGGTCAGCACAAAGATGCCGGCGCCGATCATGCCGCCGACGCCGATCATGGTGATGGTGAACAGGTTGAGGTTCCGGCTCAGGGTGACCTCTTGGGGAACATGGTTTCTTTCTGCCATAGATTGCCTTTCAGTTCAGAGTACGCCCGCGGAGGGCTCGTTGCCCTGCCATCGACGGCCTGTGGGCAGGCGATGACGGACGCACCCGTTGGAATTGCCTGTGTCGTGTGTCCGCGGCTCACCATATCACAAAAGGCGTCAAGTTTGTATCAAGGCGGACGAGGAGAATGTCAAGAAAAGGTCAATATAGTTTCCCGGAAACCAGGCAGCCCAACCAAAGGCTGAGCCCTGGATGCCCGCTTCCGCGGGCATGACGGCAGCAGGCGGGCTCTAGGTTCTGCCCGAGGGAAGGATGGCCGGGCCACGAATTTCACGAATTCCACGAAA
>CAYVLO010000070.1:4578-11117 GCA_964452125.1 uncultured Anaerolineaceae bacterium
TCCCTCGCCCGCACGGCGCCGTCCTCGGGGCGCGGTGGTCTGCCATGTATGCAGGTTCTGCCCGAGGGAAGGATGGCCGGGCCACGAATTTCACGAATTCCACGAAATCACCGATGCGCGTCGTAGGGGCGAGGCATTCTGGAAACGATTGTGCCCCGCCGGAGAGACCGTACCACGGGCAAACGATGTCTTACCCACGGGTTCCTGGGAATGCCTCGCCCGCCACCGTGGGGCAGCGACCCGGTCATGGGCGCCCGCGAGGGGCGCCCCACAGATCCCTCGCCCGCACGGCGCCGTCCTCGGGGCGCGGTGGTCTGCCATGTATGCAGGCCGCCCCCGAGACGGGGGCGGCGAGCGCAAAATCAGATCGAATGGCCGACTTGAGCCCTGGCAGAGACGACAGGACGGCTTGCATTTGGGGTCGGTTGTGCTAAAATGCGAACACTTGACTCTGAGGAGGTCCGGTCGAACGGTGGAAAACGAAAAGGGCTTGCGCCACTATGCCCTGTGGAGGCGCCTATCGCGCACCCTGAGCGGGCTGTTGGACAGGTTTCAACCGCCCGAGACGGTGGTCCTGATGTCCACGTCTTTGCTGGTGGGTCTGGGCACCGGGGGCGGCGCCATCGTCTTTAGCTGGATGATCGACCTGATGACCCGCTTTTTCTATGGCACGTTGGGGCCGGCGCTGCCGGATCACCTGATTCTGGTCGTGGGACCGGCGTTGGGTGGCCTGGTGGTGGGTCCCCTGGTGTACCGTTTTGCCCGAGAGGCCAAAGGCCATGGGGTGCCCGAAGTGATGGAGGCCGTGGCGCTCAAGGGCGGGCGAATCCGGCCCATTGTGGCCCTCATCAAGTCGATGGCCTCGGCCGTCACCATCGGTTCCGGCGGCTCGGCGGGCCGCGAAGGCCCCATCGTCCAGATTGGCTCGGCCCTGGGCTCGACCGTGGGCCAGGTGTTCCGCATGTCCGACGAGCGCATCCGCAACCTGGTGGCCTGCGGGGCGGCGGGCGGCATCGCCGCCACCTTTAACGCACCCATCGCCGGGGTGATGTTTGCCCTGGAGGTCATCTTGGGCGAGTTTAGCGCCCGCTACTTTGCGACGGTGGTCATTTCCTCCGTCACCGCCAGCGTCATCAGCCGCATGGCCTTTGGCAATATGCCGGCCTTTGCTGTGCCGGCCTACGATCTGGTGAACCCTGTAGGGTTGCTGTTCCACAGCCTCCTTGGTCTGTTGGCCGCCTTTGTGGCGGTGGGCTTTACCCGGATTCTCTACTGGTTCGAGGATCTGTTCGACGCCTGGAAGCGCTTTCCCGAACCGCTCAAGGCGTCGGTGGGTGGGGCGCTGTTGGGCGTGGTGGGCCTCCTCTACTATGGGATGGCGGAGCGGGGTGGCTGGCAGGTGCCCGGCGAGCCGATAGCCTTTTTCGGCGGCGGATACCCGGCCATGGACTGGGTGTTGGCCAGCCAGGGTACGGTGGGTATTCTCCTCTTGCTGGTGCTCCTCAAAACGCTGGCTACCTCGTTGACCATCGGCTCCGGGGGGTCGGGCGGCGTTTTTGCCCCCTCTCTGTTCGTGGGGGCCATGCTGGGCGGCGCCTTTGGGCAGGTGGTGCACGGCCTCTTTCCGACGGTGACCGCTCCCTCGGGCGCCTATGCCGTGGTGGGCATGGCAGCGGTCTTTGCTGGCGCGGCCCGCGCCCCCATTACGGCGGTGCTCATCATCTTTGAGATGACCGACGACTATCGCCTGATCCTGCCCCTGATGTTGGCCACCGTCATCAGCACCGTGCTGGCCGAACATCTGAACAAAGAGTCGATCTATACCCTCAAACTCTCGCGGCGGGGGGTGCGCCTGGAGCGGGGCCGCGACATCGACGTGATGCAGGGCGTGCTGGTGGGCGAGGCCATGACGACCGACGTCCAAACCATCCGCGCCGACGCCGAGCTGCAGGAACTGGAACGCGTCTTTGACGAGACCCACCGCCACGGCTTTCCCGTGGTGGACCAGGCCGGGGAACTGCTGGGCATGGTCACCTTGCAGGACCTGGCCCGCGCCCGGGAGCGGGCCGGGTGGCAGCAACGTCCGGTGGGCGATATCGCCACGCGGGCGTTGCTGACGGTTTACCCTGACGAGCCGATGTGGGTGGCCCTGAAGCGGTTGGGTACGCGCGACGTGGGACGCCTGCCGGTGGTCGACCGCCAGAACCCGCGGCGTCTGTTGGGCCTCATTCGCCGCGAGGACATTGTGCGGGCCTATCGCGTGGGCATCAGCCGGCGCCTTGACCTCCAGGAGCGGGCCGACAAGCTGCGCCTGGGCCGCTTGACCGGCACCGAGTTTATCGAGATCCTGGTCGAGCCGGGCTCGCCCCAGGTGGGCAAGTCGGTGCGGGAGCTATCTCTGCCTGCCGAATGCCTGCTGACCACGGCCCGGCGCGGCGACAAGGTGATCCTGCTCCACGGCAACACCCAAATCCAGGAGGGGGACCGCATTGTGGCCCTGGCCCATCCTGACTGCGCCCGGGAGCTGACGGCATTGTTTGGGAAGAAGGATAGGTAGGCAGGCCTCGGGCCTGACCCCCCCGCTTTCGCCTGCCTGGGCAGTGCATTCCTGCCATGACATCGGTACGGGCCGGTTAGGCGCGTCGCTGGCGACGCGTACCGGCCCGTACACAGGGGTATGATGGAATCTGGTAGGCCGACGGCTGCCGGTGGGCCGGCTCTACAGCGATCGACCGGGTCGCATCGCCTCCGACGCAACCGGATCCCGACAAGGCAACGCACATAATGCGGGAGTCCGGGGGCCGCTGGCCACCGGGCCGGGGGTGTGGGCAGCGCGGGCAGACCCGCGGCGGCCGAGCCCCCACAAAGACACTGCGCTGCAAGAAAGCACGCCTCTCGGATGCTTGGGCTCCGCGGGCGGGGTAATGTAAGAGGCGCCCGCGAGGGGCGCCCCTACCACGAGTATGACGGAAGCCTGTGGGGAATGAGGGCTCTCCCTACCCCTCGCCGCACAATTCGAGCAGGCGCTCCCAGTTGCGATCCACCTCGGCCTGGAACTCGTCGATCAGGTGGCGATTCTCGGGCCGGAACAGGTGCCGGAAACGGCCCTGCCGCTTGAGCCACTCCTCCACCGGCGGCTTTTCCTTGGGCTTGTAGGTCAGGCGCCACTGGCCTTGCTCTACCTCGTAGAGGGGCCAGTAGCAGGTATCGACCGCCAACTGGGTGATCTCGATCGTCTCGTCCGTTTCGTGCCGCCAGCCCCGGTTGCAACTGGAAAGCACGTTTAGAAAGGCCGGGCCGCCGCAATCGACCGCCTTCCGCGTCTTGGTCATCAGGTCGCGCCAGTGGCTGGGCGCTGCCTGGGCCACGTAGGGGATGCCGTGGGCGGCCATGATGGCCGTCAGGTCCTTGCGGTACTGCTGCTTGCCAGGGATGACTTTGCCGGCCGGCGAGGTGGTGGTGTGGGCGCCCAGGGGCGTGGCGCTGGACCGCTGGATGCCGGTGTTCATATAGGCGCCGTTGTCGTAACAGACATAGAGGAATCGGTGCCCGCGCTCGGCGGCGCCCGACAGGGCCTGAAGGCCGATGTCGTAGGTGCCGCCGTCGCCGCCAAAGGCCACGAACTGGACGTCCTGCTCGGGGATTTTGCCCTGGCGGACGAGGCTGCGGTAGGCGGCCTCGACGCCGCTGATGGTGGCGGCGGCGTTTTCAAAGGCGTTGTGGATCCAGGGGACCCGCCAGGCGGTGTAGGGATAGATCGAGGTCGCCACTTCCAGGCAGCCGGTGGCGTTGGCGACGACGACCGGCCGGTCGATGGCCGCCAGCACCTGCCGCACCACAATGGACGCCCCACAGCCGGCGCACAGCCGGTGCCCCGGTGCCAGCCGCTCGGGTCGTTTTGCCAATTCTTTGGGAACCAGTTTTGTTGCCATGATGCCTCCCTATTCCCGCACGCCCAGGTACGTGACCGGTTGGGCCACCTGGCCCGTTTCGGCCATCCCCAGCAGGTCGCGATAGATGCCCTCGATATCGACAGGCAGGATGTCCCGCCCGCCCAGTCCATAGACATAGTCGGCCACAGGCACGCGGAGCCCGTGGAGGGTCAGCGCCGTCATGATCTCAAAGAACAGCGGACCGGCGTTGTAGGCCGAGCCAAAAGAAACCGAGCGGTCCATCACCGCCACGGCCTTGGACGGGCTCAGGGCCTCGGCGATTTCCTGCGCCGGGAAGGGGCGAAAGACCCGCGGCTTGAGCAACCCGGCCTTGATGCCCTCGCGCCGCAATTGGTCGACGACCACTTTGGCCGTGCCCGCCGTCGAGTTGGCGACGACGATGGTCACCTCGGCGTCCTCCAGGTGATACGATTCGAACAGGCCATAGTCCCGGCCAAAGCTGTGGTTGAATTCGCCGGCCACCTCCCGGATGACAGCCTGGGTCCGGGTCATGGCCTCGATCTGCTGGCGCTTGTGCTCGTAATAGTAATCGTAAAAGTCCAGGGGCCCGTAGGTCTTGGGTTTGTCCAGGTCCAGCAGCGGCCATTGGGGGCTGTAGCTGCCGATAAAGGCTTGCACCTGGTCGTCGTCATAGAGTTCCACCCGCTCCATGCCGTGGCTGGTGATAAAACCATCCTGGCAGACGGCCACCGGCAAGAGGACGTCGGGGTGCTCGGCGATGCGCACGGCCTGGATGGCGTTGTCATAGGCCTCCTGGCCGCTTTCGGAAAAGAGGATGACCCAGCCGCTGTCGCGCATGCCCATCACGTCGGCGTGGTCGCAGTGGATGTTCACCGGACCCGACAGGGCCCGGTTGACCAGGCTCATGACGATGGGGCAGCGCAGCGACGCGGCCACATAGAGGATCTCCCACATCAGCGCCAGGCCATTGGCCGAAGTGGCGGTCATTACCCGCGCCCCGGCCGCCGAGGCGCCGACGCAGGCGCTCATGGCGCTGTGCTCGCTCTCCACGGTGACAAATTCGGTATCCACCCGCCCATCGGCCACATAGTCGGCAAAGAACTCGACCGTCTCGGTCTGGGGCGTGATGGGGTAAGCCGCCACCACATCGGGGTTGATCTGGCGCATGGCCTCGGCAAAGGCCTGGTCTCCGGTTAAGGCTTGGAATGTGCCCATGACGTTACTCCTCGAACCTCCCTTCTTCGACCATGCGGACGCACAGGCGAACGTCGTCCCGCGCCACCTCGCCCCCCGCCTGCCGGATGACCTTGGCATTGACGGGGCAGACGGCGGCGCACAGGCCGCAGCCTTTGCAGTGGTCCAGGTCAAAGCCCATCATCTTTTCCTGCTCTGCATCCACCAGAATGCTGGAATCGGGGCAAAAAAGCCAGCACTGAAAGCAGTGGGTGCAGTCGGCCTCGCCGTGAACGGGGCGAAAGGCCCGCCAGCCGCCGGTGGGGTATTCCACCGCATTGCCTGCCTCCAGGATCAACCCGCCGATGGGGATCTCGCGCCATCCTTTGGGTGCCATCGGTCTCCTCCTATCCTTGTTCCATTTCCTCGGCTGCGCGCCGCATGGCCCGGACGTTGGCCTCGACGGCGCTGGCCGCGATCTTTTTTCCAAACCAGGCGCGCAATTGCTCGGCCAGTACCTCAATGTCGAATATGCCTGTGGCCCGGGCAAACGCCCCGAGCATCGGGGTATTGGTGATGTCCCGCCCCATCTCGTCGATGGCAATGTGGCTGGCGTCTACGGTACACACCTGGCCCGTTTGCAGACCGGTGGCCTGGCGCACCTTGGCTGGATTCATGGCCGTGTTGACGATCAGGATGCCGTCCTCCTTCAACCCCTCGGTCACCGGCACGGTTCCCAACAGCGTGGGATCGAGAACCAGGACCACATTGGGGGTGTCAATTTGGGAGTGGAGGGTGATGGGTTGGGGACTGAGGCGCGTAAAGGCGCGGATCGGAGCCCCCATGCGCTCCGGCCCATAGTCGGGAAAGGCCTGAAAGTATTGGCCGGTGCCCAACGCCGTCTCGGCGAGTAGCTTGCCGGCGGTGACCACGCCTTGACCCCCGCGACCATGCCAACGGATCTCGATCAATCGTTCCATAGGGTCTCCTCCCAGGGCGATTTGTCGCTTTTTTCGGTCGACCGTGGACCGAAACTCCTTGTCAAGCGGCTGCACCAGTGTACCATCCCGGCGCGCAAAATGCAAAACTTGCCGCCGGGTGGGCCCGGGCAATCGCATTTGAATCAAGGAGATCCTGCGCGGGAATGACGCCAGGCAGGCATCCCTCTCGACAACACAAGTCCTCATCCGTAGGAGCGGGTTTCAAACCCGCCCTATACCTCATAGTTCGCTCATTTTGGGAAAGGGTTTCGAGATTTGTATCAACCTATTTCTGCCCATATCAGTGATATTGGTCAAGCTCCCGCCGAACCACAGTCCGGCGGCCTGGCGCGGACTGTGGTCCGCGCTGAGCAAAAGGAGTCAGATTAGTTGCCATGCAGCAGATTTCAATTGCTAATAGTCTCCCTGTTAGGCGTTGTTGGCGTCCGGTACAGGAAGCATTGTCAATAGC
>CAYVLO010000071.1:0-11105 GCA_964452125.1 uncultured Anaerolineaceae bacterium
ACTCCCGGTCGGACAACGTCTCGTGGGGTAGCTTATTGGAATCGGCCCCTATCTCGAGGGCCAGTTTTTCGGCCAGGAACGAGCTGACGTATCTCCCCCCGCTCACCACTTTGCGGATGGCCTTGACCAGTTCGTCGGCCGCGCTATCCTTCGTCAGATAGCCAGAGGCGCCAGCCTTCAGGACGCGCATCGCATAAAGTATAGCACGCAGTCAGGCCCGTTGTCAAATGGAACAAAACCTGGCTCAGGCAAAACAATCCGGCGCATCCCAGGGCCTTGCCCGGTTCCTCGTTGCAGAGCGGCAACAACAGACCCGGCTTCTCGATCTATCCCCGAGAAGCCGGGTCGATCCCATTAGCCTCAATCCCGACTTGGCGCAGTCCGATGCACTACAACACTACGGGCGCCAGCGGACGCCGCCGGCCAACCATCCACAGCCAGGCCGCTGCGAGCAGCAACATCGCCAGGATCAGGCCCCAGAGTACTGGGGTCAGCAGCCCCACCCACCTACTGAAGACCAGCGCCCAACTCACCAACAAGCTTGTGCGTACCACCGGCTCCTGCGCGATGCGCGTCAGCGCTTGCGCGGATGCCTGGCGGACCGCCAACGACGGGTCACGCGCCTGGGCGCGCTCCAACGCGGCGCGGGCCTGCGGAACCGCCAGTTCGCCCAGAGCCCAGGCCGTCCGCGCCCGCACGGCCGAGTCCGAATCCCCCAGCGCCTGCACCAACGCCGCGGTCGCCGATGGCGACCCGATCCAACCCAGCGCCTCGGCGGCGTTTCCGCGGGCCGGTGCGTCCGGGCTGCTGGCCAGCATCTGCTGGAGCGGTGCCACGGCGGACTCGCCCATCGCCTCGAAGGCGCTCAGGGCGGTGTGCCGTCGCGTGCTCATCTGCGCGTCGGCCAGGGCGGTCAGCAACGCCTGCGTCGCGTCCGGGCTGCCGATGCGCCCCAACGCCTCAGCGGCAACGCTGACCATCGCCGGGTCACCCCGCAACAGCATCGCGCTCAAGGGCGCCACCGCTGCTTCGGCGCGCATCATGCCCAACGCCGTGGCAGCACTGTGCTGCGACTGGCGAATGGGGCTCTGCAGCGCCAGCAGCAACTCGCTCGTCGTCCGTGGATCGGCGATGCGACCCAGGGCCTCGCCCGCAGCCTGACTGACGGTCGGGCTCGGGTCGGCCACCGCCGCCAGAAGCGAACTGCTTGCTGCCTGCGTGCGAGCCAGCCCCAGGATGCGAGCCGCGGTGGCGCGCGCCTGGACATCACCCGTCCTCTGCTGCAAAGTGTCCAACGCTCCTACCACGTCGGGCGCGTAGCTCTGCAGGCCATCGGCCGCCACCGACCAGACGTTGAGCGGCTGGTCTGATGTTATCAACAGGGCCGAAGCCGGTTGGGCCCGCGGGAACGAAGGGCCAGCCAGCGGCTGCCACGACTGGCCGCCGTCGAGCGTCACAAAGGTACCCATCGCGGCCGAATGGAGTTGCGTGCCGCCCACCAGGGAGCTCACGGCGGCATACAGCACGCCGGCCTCCTGGGGATCGACCTGAAGAGCTGTGATAGACAGGTACACGCCTGCCGCCTCGCCCAGCCCGGCCGAAGCCGGCTGCCAGGTCTGGCCCGCGTCGACGCTGCGGAAGAGGCCATTCGCCGGCGTACCCACGAACAGCGTTCGGGCATCGGCCGCGGCCAGGGCCGAGATACCGCCCGCCACGGGTTGCGTCTGGACCCACGACTGGCCGCCATCGTCGGTATAGAACAGGGCCGCGGGCGTGGCGGCAAAGAGACGGCCGCCCACCAGCGCAAGGTGGTTCACCGACTTGGAGGCCAGGTCTCGCTGTCCGGCCGAGATCGGCTCCAGCGCACCCCCGGCCGACTGGCGGTAGATGCCGTGGCCTGCGGTACCAAAGTACAGGTCACCCTGGCCGTCCCAGGCCAGGCTCAGCACGGGCAACAGCTCCCCGGCCACCTGCTTCCAGCTCTCCCCCCGATCCTCCGATCTGAACACCGGTCCATTGGACAGAGAAACAGCCACCCGGTTCGCTCCATCGCCGGCCCAGGCCAGCGGCGTGCCCTGGGCGGGCATCGGCAGCGACTCCCAGCTAACGCCATCGTCGGAGCTGCGGAACAGCAGGGCCTGAGGCGCGCCGCTGGGTTGCCAGGCGGCGTACAGGACGGGCATGGCAGGCGCCAGGGCGGGAGCGTCCGACTCAGCTAGGCTGCTCCATGCCCACGCCGTCGCCAATCCGGCGATGACGATCAATACACTCAACCCCCAGCGTAGGGTACGGCTCAATCTGTGCTTGCCTTGCATAAGGCACCTCGATCCTTTTCTAGAAATACTGCGTTGGGTTGCCCTGGCAGGCCACATCCGTGGCCTTTTGCCAGGAGCCTTTGCGCCGCTCTTGGGGTGTCGCACTCTCCCCGAGAGTGGCAGGACATTACAATGATAGTATAGACGATTGGCACGCCACAGTCTATCGGTTGAGGCCTGATCTCTGTGTAGGCGGCAGACTCGCTCTCCTGTAGCTGGTTGTCCTACAGCACCCACCACCGAACGTCCTGTCTCATTCACCTGAGCGATGCTGGCCAACGGGGTGGTGGCGTCGGTCGGAAGGTTCCATATCAGAGAAGGTCTGGCCTGTACCCTTTGCACAGAGCCGGAACAGAAGAGGCAGGCGTAGGGGCAAATGAGGACCTACCCTGGCCGAAAATACTCATCCGTTCGAAGAGCCGTCACTCGGGACGAATCATCCTTTTGGGTCACTTGAGCCAATCCGCTGCCCCCTCTTATGCACAGATGACACTTTGCGGCCAGGACAGGCACTCTGACCGTTGAGATCCTGGTGCTCTGGCCGGTCGCACCCCCATGCCTTTCTTCCTGCCGCACGGGTGTTGTAGGACAAACACCGACAGGCGAGTGAGCCTGTCGCCCACAAAGGGATCAGACCTTCGCCGACAGACTGGAGCAGGCCGAGTGTCTACAATGTTGAGTGATCAAAAAGCCCTGGCGAACTCGCCTCAGAAGCTGCCCGAAAGGAGGGGTGCCAAAGACCGTTTCTGATATTGATCCGTGTCTGCGAAATGTCCGTTCCGATACCAACCCGAGGGAGAAAACAGATGCACAAACGTACATTCTTTGAGCGCCTCCTGCTAACCCTGGCACTAGTTGCGCTGCTTGTAAGCGGAGTGGGGCCGCTGGCCGTGCAAGCGCAAGACCCCGAGAATGCGAACGAGCCGAATTATGCAGACAAGGCAGCCCGAGTCAAGGAAAAGCAGGACAAGAGGATCACAACCGCTGACCGAAAAGCCGCGGCTGAGCGCGCGGCTGAATCCGGCTTTGTGTTGGAGACGATGGGCACAGCCGACATGGCCATGCCAGGCGAATCGCCTCGCTACTTCAGCCATCCTAACTATGCCAATAGCCCGCTGCCGGGCAACATCGTCAGCGAGTGGAACGCCATCGCCCAGGAAATCCTGCAGCCCGCATCCATGTCGGGCATGCCGATGTCCATGGGTGACATCTCGATGGCCACGGCCTTTGTCTACCTGTCCTATATGCAGGCCGCGGTGTACGATGTGCTGGTGGCCATTGAAGGCGGCTACCAGCCGTATGCCTATCAGGGAGCGGCCAACCCAGACGCGTCGCACGCGGCTGCAGTGGCCACGGCTGCATACACCGTCCTCAAGCATTACCTCCCCGACGAGCCGACGCTAGACGGCAAGTACGCCGCCTCGCTCGGCGCGGTTCCAGATGGCCTCGAGAAAACCGCGGGAATCGCCTTGGGCCAGGATGCTGCAGCCGCGATCATTGCTCTGCGGGCAGGCGATGGCCTGCTTGCCCCCGATACGTACACCGTGCCGCCGCCCGGCCCGGGCGTGTGGGAGCCGGCGGTCCTGCCCGACACCACCGTTGTTCCGCCGGTTGACCCCTGGATGGCATTTCTCAGGCCGTTTCTGCGCACTGCTCCAGACCAGTACCGACCCGGACCTCCCCCGGATCTCGCCAGCCCCGAATATGCGGCCGATTTGAACGAGGTCAAGGGAATCGGCGGCGCCGTGAGTGCGTTGCGGACGCCCGAGCAGACACAGGTGGCCATGTTCTGGACGACCAACATGGTCATTCAGACCAACGTCGCTTATCGACAGCTTGCGGCGAGCCACAGCCTTAGCCTGATCGACACGGCCCGCCTGATGGCGATGGGCAACATGGTTGCCTGCGACAGTCTGATTGCCACTTTTGACGCCAAATACCACTATAACTTTTGGCGCCCGTTGACGGCGATTCCGAGAGCCGACACAGATGGGAACGATGCGACGGTTGCCGATCCCACATGGATGCCGGCAGTGATGACGCCGAACTTTCCCGAGTACGTGGCAGGGCATGGCTCTTACGTCTCGGCGCAGGCCGAAGTGTACACCAAGTTCTTCGGCACCCCCCAGATCGAGATCGATCTGGAGAGCAGTGTAACCGGGACAACACGGCACTATGCCACAGCGGACGATATGAGAACAGAAATCGTCAATGCCCGAACCTGGGGTGGGCTTCACTTCCGCAACTCCAGCGTACTGGCAGTAGCCATTGGGCAGCAACTCGTGGCCGATGCACTGGCCAGTCATTTCTTGCCTGACCCTGCCTCAGCGTTTGGAAATCCGCTGGTCGATCGCGCGTACGCCAGTGACCTTCAGGCAGGATTGGGCGAGCTCGCTCCCATATTTGTCGTTCTGCCCGGTGCTCTGCCCGCTGGCACGCTTACAGGTTTCCAGACCTGGAACCAGGCCAAGCCCGCGGCTGTGTACAAATACTACCTGCCGATCATGGCCAAGCGTTTCGACTCCGGGATCCCTACTTTATCTCCCGCCAGTCCTGAAACTACAGAACGGACGATGGCGGGCACTCTTTACCTCCCCTCGGCCGGGAACGTGTTCCATGCGTACGTGCTGCGCCCAACCGAGACCCCAGGCCAATATACGGTGCTCTTTGACAGTGGCTTGCTCACCGTGCCTGCTCTGGCCGACCCGGCCGTCTCGGAATTGGCTGTGTTCCCCGTGACCCTCATCGAGGTCCGAGCCGGGGACGTCATCGCCTTTTATGGGCAAGGAATTCCGGTAGACATGGGGGGCGGAGACGACATCGTCAGCAGCCCGGTATCCCCGGTGCCCGCACTGGACGACACCATTACTCTCGGCGACGATGCGTTCCCGTTGTTCGCGCAGGATCGCACCTACTCCTTCGGCGCCCTTGTTGACTCAAGGCCTCATGAGACAATCACCGGCGGCATCCGCAAGTTCGTCGATGGACTGCCCGGCCTGACCGCAACAAACGCCAACAACTTGGGCCAGTACATCCCCGTTGGCATTCCCGAAACCGTCACAATCGGCGGCCAAGAAGCGGACTATTACGAAATCGCCGTGGTGCAGTACCGGGAGCAGATGCACTCGGACCTGCCGCCCACCCTGCTGCGCGGGTATGTGCAGGTCTCGACCGCTGCGGTGCCGGGCGAGCAGATAGCCCTGACCAACGCCCTGCTGGACGGTACGGAGGCCCCGACAGGCTTCTTTGGCGTGACTCCACCCCACTACCTGGGACCGACGATTGTCGCCACCAAAGACCGCCCCGTTCGGATCAAGTTCTACAACCTGCTGCCCACCGGCATCGACGGTGATCTGTTCATCCCCGTCGACACCACCGTCATGGGTGCCGGCATGACGCCTGACCTCTACCCAATGGAAGAGACCGACCCACAGAATCCCATGTGTGGGATGGCGTATGACATGCTGACAGGTGACCGAATCCCCAAGATGGACGGCTGCTACACCGAGAACCGGGCCACCCTGCACCTGCACGGCGGCATCTCGCCCTGGATTAGCGACGGCACGCCCCATCAGTGGATCACGCCGGCCGGCGAGAGCACGGCCTATCCCCAGGGGGTGAGCGTGCGGCCGGTCCCAGATATGGGCGACTCGGGCGATCCAAACGACGGCATCATGACGTTCTACTACACCAACCAGCAAAGCGCCCGCTTGATGTTCTACCACGACCATTCCTGGGGCATCACCCGCCTGAACGTCTATGCCGGCGGTGCCGCGCCGTACCTCATCACCGACGATACCGAACAATCGCTGATCAGCCAGGGGCTCATCCCCGGCGCCGACAGCACCATCCCGTTGGTGGTCCAGGACAAGACCTTTGTGCCGCCCGCCGATCAGCTCGCCGTGGAAGACGAGACCTGGGATACGACCCGCTGGGGTGGCATGGGTAACCTCTGGCTGCCGCACGTCTACTCGCCGGCCCAGAACCCGGGCGATAGCTCGGGCGTCAACCAGTTCGGCCGCTGGGCGTACGGCCCCTGGTTCTGGCCACCCACCCTGTCCATCGACCATGGGCCGGTCGCCAACCCTTATTACGATCCACTCTGCGACCCGGACGTCCAGTGGTGCGAGCCGCCCATGATGCCCGGAACACCCTACAATTCGATGGGCATGGAAGCCTTCATGGACACACCCGTCATCAACGGCACTGCCTACCCAACCCTTGAGGTGGAGCCCAAGGCCTACCGCTTCCGCGTCTTGAACGCGGCCAACGACCGCTTCTTCAACCTGTCGTTCTATCAGGCGGCCGACGCGCTCGGCAACGTGTGCGACACCAACAACCTGTTCCCGGTGCCCTCGCCCACAGGTGTGACCTGCACCGAAGTCCTGTTGAACCCAGACGAGGTTGCGGCAGCCCTGGACGACCCGACCATCTTCCCGACGCCTCTGGCAGGCAGCGAAGGCCCGAGCTGGGTCCAGATCGGCACGGAGGGCGGCTTCCTGCCGTCTCCGGCGGTCGTCCCGGCGCAGTTCACGACATGGGTCAACGACCCGACTGTCTTTAACGCCGGCAACGTCGATCTGCACTCGCTGCTCCTCGGCCCCGCCGAGCGCGCCGATGTGATCGTCGACTTTTCGGCCTTTGCCGGCCAGACGCTCATCCTCTACAACGACGCCCCGGCAGCCTTTCCCGCCCGCGACCCGCGCTACGACTACTATACCGGCGACGGCGATTTTCGCGACACCGGCGGCACACCGCCCACGCTCCCAGGCTACGGACCCAACATCCGCACCGTCATGCAGATCAGGGTGGCAGCAGCGGCACCGGCACCGGCCTTTGACCTGACCGCACTCGAGACCGCGTTCAAAGCCGAGAGCCTGGGTGGGTTGGGCGTGTTCGAAAACTCGCAACATCCGATCGTGGTCGGCCAGGGCGCCTACAACTCGGCCTATGGCACCTCCTTCCAGAACAACGGGCCGCTGGCCGGTTTGGTGCAGATCTTTGACACCTCGCTGACCTTCAAGACTCTGCTCGATGCGACCCTGACCATGCCGCTGGGACCCAAACAGATCCAGGACGAGATGGGTGAGGCCTTCGATCCTATGTACGGCCGGATGAGCGGTTTCCTGGGACTCGAAACGCCTAATGCACAGGCGGGTCTGCAGAACATGATCTTGTATGGCTTTGCGATGCCGCCCACTGAAGTCCTGCGAGGGATCGAGCTGCCGCCGGGTGTCGAGCTGACCCCCATCGCGTCTGCCGACGACGGTTCATTGATCTGGAAGGTCACCCACAACGGGGTAGACACCCACCCGCTTCACTTCCACCTCTATGACGTGCAGCTCATCAACCGCGTCGGTTGGGACGGGATCATCCGCAAGCCGGACGCCAGCGAGATCGGATGGAAGGATACGGTCCGGATCAGCCCGCTGGAGGACACCATCGTGGCCCTGAGGCCGCTCATCCCCACCCTCCCCTGGGATCTACCCAACAGCGTCCGGCTGATCGATCCCTCGATGCCAGAGGGCGTCAGTCTCACCGACATCGGCATGCCGATTTTCGACCCACTAGGGAACCCTGTGGAGATCTTTAACCACTTTGTCAACTTTGGCTGGGAGTACGTGATGCACTGCCATATTCTCAGCCACGAGGAGATGGACATGATGCGCCCGCAGGCGGTCGGGGTAACGCCCAAAGCGCCAACCGACCTGGCACTCGGGGTAACCGGGGATGGCATTTCCAGGACGCTGGAACTGACCTGGGTCGATAACTCTATCAACGAGACGGAATTCACCGTGCAGCGCGCCTTCACAACCACCGGCCCTTGGGAGACGCTGGCCGTACTCCCCGCCGACACCACGCTCTACACCGAGACCGTCGGCACCACAGGCCAGGAGTATGCCTATCGGGTGTTCGCCTCCAACACGGTGGGCGACACGGAGCTGTACCCCGCTCCCTCCGTCGGGTTCCCCACCGAGACGATGGCCTCCGAACCCACCAACATTGTGGAGTTGAGTCTGGTTCCGTTGGCTCCGCCCGCAGCGCCTACCGACCTCACGGCGCTATGGGTGGCCGGCCCGCAGGTTCGGCTGACCTGGACCGACAACGCCACCGATGAA
Source organism: uncultured Anaerolineaceae bacterium (assembly GCA_964452125.1). GTDB lineage: Bacteria > Chloroflexota > Anaerolineae > JAAYZQ01 > JAAYZQ01 > CAZNQW01. The sequence goes on from CAYVLO010000071.1 coordinate 8,435, forward strand.
ACCGGCTTTTTCATCGAACGAGCAGAAGACGGGGTAACCTTCTCTACGCTCGCCAACATGGGAGCAAATATCGGCACCGGCAGTGTCGTCTTTACCGACACCACTGTGATCTCCGGAACGATCTACACCTACCAGGTCGCGGCTGAGAACGTGGTCGGCCCATCCGGCTATTCGAACACGGCCACCGCCCCGTAAGGTTGGCCAACCCAAGCGGGGGAGGGAGCTATCCCTCCCCCGCAATTCTTCATGTCCGGCGATGTGGACTGGGCGCGCACGTAACATTTGTAGCCGGACGCAAAGACGTGGGCGATCTGGTAGTCATCTCTGCCTGGCCATGCCTCGTCCCTACTAGCTAACGCCCCAAATATCCGCCGTCCAACGGTACACCTGCTGTTTAGAGGCGTTTAAAACCGCTTTCTGGCAGCCTGTCCTGCTATCCTTGGATGAGTGAGATGGGCCTCAACGGGGCGAAACCGGTGGCGTTTGGTCTACCAAAAGGATCACCTGAAAGAGGTACCGGCTGATCTTGGCATGGATGACATTTCTCGGCCAGGACAGGTTCAGGCAGGAAATCCCTGGGGTTGATGGCAGTCTGCTGTTCTGCTTCGAATGCCCGCCCCACGGTGCATTTGTCCCCGGGATCAGTTACAGGTATAATACCCTCAGACCAGGCACAGCGGAGACCCGCCTCGGATCGGCCTGGCGTTGCACCTGGAAGGAGCGAGCGATGGACAAACGAAGGTTTGGACGGACAGGACATATGAGTACGATCGTCATCTTTGGCGCCTTTGCCGTGGGCCAGGTTGACCAAAGAGAGGCCGACGCGACCATGGAACTGCTCATGGCCCATGGCGTGAACCACATCGACGTGGCTCCCTCCTATTACGATGCCGAATCACGGATTGGCCCCTGGCTGGAAAAATACCGAGACCGGTTCTTTGTGGGCTGCAAAACCCAGTTGCGGAGCCAGGCTGAGGCCTGGGACGAATTGCATCAATCGCTGGGGCGGCTGCGGATCGACGCCTTCGACCTATTCCAGCTCCACGCCGTGACCACGAGGGAGGAGCTGGACCAGTGCTTTGCGCTCGGCGGTTCGTTGGAGGCCATCCTCAAAGCTCGTGAGCAGGGCCTGACTCGCTACGTAGGCATCACCTCTCATGGGCTCCGCACCCCGGCGGTTCTACTGGAGGCCCTGCGCCGATTTGACTTTGACAGCCTGTTGTTCCCTCTGAACTTTAAGCTATGGGCCAACGAGGACTATCGCCGCGACCTGCAAACCCTTCTGGAAACCGCTGCAGACCGAGACGTCGGCACCATGGTCATCAAAGCCTGGGCCGAAAGGCCCTGGGGCGACACAGAACAAAAATACCATACCTGGTACGAGCCCTTTGATCGGCCAGACATGATGGAACAGGCCCTCCGCTTTGCCCTGACCCAGCCCGTAACAGGGGCCATCAGCGCGGGCGATGCCCGCCTGTTGCCCGCCATCCTGGCTGCCGCAGAACGCTTCGAACCGATGGATGTGGCCGAGCAGTCTGCCTTGCTGGCAAAGGCCCAGGATTACGAGATTATCTTTGACTGAGTCTGCCAGACAGTCTCAGCCAGACAGGAGGCTTGCACCTTGTCCCACCTCTTCTCACCACTGACCTTGCGCGGCCTTACCTTGCGCAACCGCATCGCCATGTCGCCCCTGTGCATGTACTCCGCTGCTCAGGATGGCCAGGCGACCGACTGGCACCTGGCACATTACCTGGCGCGGGCCGTCGGCGGCTCCGGGTTGCTCATCACCGAGGCCGCCGCCGTAGAGGCCAGGGGGGCGCATCAGCCAGGCCGACCTGGGCCTGTGGCATGACGAACAGATAGGAACCGCTGGCTCGCATCGTCCGCCTGGTCCAGGCTGAGGGAGCCGCCATCGCCGTACAGCTGGCCCACGCCGGGCGCAAGGCCTGGAGTCCGGACAAGGGGCGCGGGCTGCTGCCGGCCGTTGCGCCCAGCCCGCTGCCCTTTGACGATGGCTGGCCTCTCCCGGTCGAGCTCTCGTCTGGGCAGATAGACGCTGCGATCGCTGCCTGGGGGGCGGCTGCCCAGCGGGCTGACGCAGCCGGCTTTGACGCGATCGAGATCCACGCCGCCCCCGACTGTCCTGGCCGAAAATACTCATCCGTCAAGATACCAGCCGATCAACGCGAGTAGCTGTCCTGGCCGAAAAATGTCATCCGTGCAGAGATCAGCCAGTACCTCTTTCGGGTGATCTCTTTGGTAGACCAAATGTCACCGGTTTCACCCCGTTGAGGCCCTTTCCACCCCTCCAAGGATAGCACCTTTCCAATACCACCCCATGGCTATGCCTTGAACAGCTTGCTCCGACCTCGTGTCTTTGGCTCAGCAGGCAGGGCGCGGTCGCGCTCACGACGGCCAGCTTGGTCGCCAGCGAACCATTCCTGCCACCGGGCCGGGGCGTCCACGTCCTCAGCGCCGTGCTCTGTGATGCGCCGACGCACTCTGCACAGTACCGGCGTGTTGACCGCCGCGCCGGAGATGACGGCCTGACCTTTGGAAAGGGCCGGAAGCTCGTTTAGCAGCTCTCGGCCGACGCTCTCGACGCTCTCGGCCACGCGGGCTTGGTCCACCGGATTGACGATGCGCAGGATGAATTGGGTCATGCACTGAG
>CAYVLO010000072.1:0-11000 GCA_964452125.1 uncultured Anaerolineaceae bacterium
CGCCCAGCTCCAAAAGATCCCGTACATGCTCATCATCGGCGACCGCGAAGTCGAGTGCCAGGCCGTCGCCGTCCGGCTGCGCAACGGCGAGGATCTGGGCGCCCTGTCGGTGGCCGACTTTGTGGCTCGCGCCCAAGAGGCTGTCCGGGAGAAACGCGACCTGTAGAGGTTTTCTACGAATCCCGGTCCTTCATTTGACCTAGACCGGCTTTTACGGTATAATCGTCTGTACGGTTCGGGTTGCGCGGCAACCGGGACCCCGTGCGATGATCCGATCTGGCCAACGATGGCCACAGTCTTCTCTAGCCGAGTCTAGGGCAGCAGCGGATAGTGTATTCGATTTGAGGAGGAGCAGAAATCAGCAAGGAACAAACTCGCATCAATAACGCCATTCGAGCCAGGCAGTTGCGCGTCATTGACGCCGACGGCAAGCAACTGGGCGTGTTGCCGCTTCAAGAAGCATTGCGCTTGGCCGACGAACGGAACTTGGACTTGGTGGAGGTATCCCCCAACGCCGACCCGCCGGTGGCCAAATTCATGGATTTTGGCAAGTACCAATACGAGCGGGCCAAGCGGGACAGGGAAGCGCGAAAAGCCAGGAAAGAGATTGAGGTCAAAGAGGTTCGGTTGCGGCCCAAAACCGATGATCATGACCGGGATTTCAAAATCCGTCAGGCCCGCGCTTTCCTCCTATCAGGAGCCAAGGTCAAGATTCGAATGCGTTTCCGGGGTCGCGAGATCTATAATCTCGACGTCGCCAAAGAGCTATTCGATCACTTTGCCGACCAGTTGGCCGACGTGGGCACGATCGAGCAGCGGCCCAGCTTTGAAGGGCGCACCATGCTAATGATCATGGCGCCCGCTACAGGCAACAAATAGATGCAAGTGTTCGACAGGGAGAAGGATCCGAGCAAGTTCTTCCTTGCTTGACTGTCTGCAACCAGGAGTAGGTTCGTTACTATGCGTTGCCCCTGAGCAGGATAGGGGCATTCGCTTTGTTGGGAGGATGCCATGCCAAAGATCAAAACTCACAAGGCCACAGCCAAGCGCTTTCAATACTCGGGCTCGGGGAAACTGATGCGCACCAAGATCGGCAAGAGCCATCTTCGTCGCAAAAAGTCGGCTCGCGCCAAGCGCATGTATGATGAAATGCACGTCGTGACAGACACGGCCATGATCAAGCGCGTCCGCAAGCTGGCCCCGTACCTGAAAAACAAGTAAGTTTCAGAGGAGTTGAACCGTGCCGAGAGTAAAAGGGGGTCCGCGGACCCGATACCGACACAATAAGGTCCTAAAAATCACCAAAGGCCATTTCAGCGGCCGCCATCGCCTTTGGCGTCGTGGCAACGAGGCCATGCTCAATGCGCTGACCTATGCCCACCGAGACCGGCTTGCCCGCAAGCGGGATTTCCGCCGGCTGTGGATCGCCCGCATCAATGCTGCCGCCCGCCAAAACGGGCTGTCGTACAGCCGCCTCATCCACGGATTGAGGGAAGCAGGCATCGAGTTGGACCGCAAGGTCCTGGCCGACTTGGCCGTCCACGATCAGGCAGCCTTTGGCCAGATCGTCGCCGCCGCAAAGGGCTAGGCAACAGGCACAAGCCCAGGGATTGCCAGGCACGCCATTGAGGGGCCTCGGCTCTTTGCCGCTATGGGTTGCGATCTTGTGATCACGAGCACCCAAAACGAGCACATCAAATACATTCGGTCCCTTGGACGGCGACGAGTGCGCCAACGAGAGGGCCGTTTTGTTGTGGAAGGCACACGCCTGGTCGACGAGATGGCAGGGGCGGGCATCAGGCCCGCTCTTGCTTTGTACACCGAGAACTGGGCCGCGACACCCGAAGGGCAACGGCTGCTGCCCAGCCTGGCCCAGGCCCAGGACGGGTGCTGGCCCGTCAGCGAGCAGGTCCTGGCCTCCTGCGCCGACACGCAGACCCCGCAGGGGGTCCTGGCCGTGGCGCCGGTCGTCCCGTTGCCGCCTGGGGAGGGTTTGATCCTGATTGTCGACCAGATCCGTGACCCCGGCAACCTGGGCGCCATTCTGCGCTCGGCTGAGGCCGCCGGGGTGGGTCAGGTGCTCCTATCGCCGGGTACGGTGGACGTCTTCAGCCCCAAAGTCGTCCGCAGCGCCATGGGCGCTCACTTTCGCCTGCCCGTCCTTTCCCTGCCCTGGGCCGCCATCGCCGAACGGGTGAGCGGGCGCCCCATCTGGCTGGCCGACGCTCATGGAAGCGTAGACTATGGCCATGTCGACTGGACCCAACCCGCAGCCCTGATCGTGGGCGGCGAGCGAGCAGGCGCCGGCCCGGAAGCAGCCTCGCTGGCCACCGGGACTGTCTCGATCCCCATGGCCGGCCAGGCTGAATCGCTGAACGCGGCCATGGCCGCTACGGTATTGCTCTTTGAGGCCGCTCGCCAGCGGCGCGTCTGAGACCCCTGTACCTCATTCATCGGAGAACTGCTATGGACATTCGCTCGATCACCTGTTTTGTCAACATCGACGCTGCGACCCACGGAGCGTCTGCCATTGCCCAGGCCGGAGAAGCGGCTCGCCAGACCCGTCAGGCATTGGAAGCCCAGGGGTTGACCGTACAATCGGCGCGTTTGGCCACCCAGCCCCTGTCCCTGCTGCCGGACCCTCCCCTCCCCCTATCGGGCGAGCTGTGGTCCCGCTGCGCCGAGGCAGGCTTTTCCTACTTGTCCCTGGGTCCGGTCCTGGCCGACGCGCCCGACGCCGATCTGTCGCGGCTGGACGATCTGGTCGAACTTGTCTGCACCACCGAGACCCTCTTTGCCACGACCCTCGTCGCCCGCCGCGACCAAGGGATCCATTTGGAGGCCATCCGGCGTACAGCGAGCATCATCCGGGACATTGCCCATTCCACGGATCTGGGATTTGGCAACCTGCGGATGGCAGTCCTGGCCAACGTGGACCCTCTGGCGCCCTTTTTCCCTGCCGCCTATCACGACGGCGGAGCACCGGCCCTGTCCATCGCCACCGAATCGGCAGATCTGGCCGTGGCTGCCTTTTCGGGCGCCAGGTCGGTGGACGAGGCGCGCAAAACACTCATCGCCGCCGTCGAGGCCGAAGGGCAACGGATCGCCCAGGCCGTCGAGCCGGTGGCCGAGCAACTCGGCTTTCGGTTTGCCGGCATCGATTTCTCGTGGGCCCCCTTTCCCGAAGAGCTGCGCAGTATCGGGACGGCTGTGGAACGGTTGGGCGTAGAGCGGTTCGGCGCGCCGGGCACCCTGTTCGTCGCCGCCCTGCTGACAAGCTGCCTGCGCCAGGCCCGCTTTCCCCACTGCGGCTTTAATGGGCTCATGCTCCCCGTCTTGGAAGATTCCCTGCTTGCGGCGCGTAGCCACGAACGCCTGTTTACCGTCAACGACCTCTTGCTCTATTCCTCCGTCTGTGGCACCGGCCTCGATACCGTGCCGCTTCCCGGCGATGTGGGCGAGGAAGAGCTGGCTGGCATCCTCCTGGACATGGCTACCCTGGCCCTGCGCCTGAACAAACCCCTCACCGCCCGCCTCATGCCCATTCCCGGAGCCCAAGCGGGCGACCTGACCGAGTTTGACTTTTCCTATTTTGCCAACGGGCGGGTCCTGGACGTCAAGGGGCTGGGCAGTTCGGGCCTTTTTGGTCGAGAACCCTGGATCGCCTTCTAATCCCCACCCCTTGCGAGAGCCCCCTAGATTTTTGGAGACGGGGCGCACCTGTGATATAATAGCAAGTCGTGCCGGGGCGAACTGCCCGGCCATTGTTGTGTAGAATGGACGACCGAGGGAGGCGGCCTCTTTACGCAGTTTCGGTGAGCTGCCTCCTTTTTGTGCGCCATTTGCGGCTGTGGGCCAGCAACGCCCCGCCGCATCGTCCGATGGGAGTAACGTTATGAGTAAGAAACAATCCAATCGACTAGACATCATCCGGAACATTGGGATCATTGCCCACATTGACGCGGGCAAGACCTCAGTGACCGAACGGATCCTGCATTACACCGGCTTGACCCACCGCATCGGCAGTGTGGACGAAGGCACCACGGTGACCGACTTTATGCCCCAAGAGCGGGAAAGGGGCATTACGATCCAGTCTGCCGCCATCACCTGCACCTGGAACGATCATCAGATCAACATCATCGACACGCCGGGGCACATCGATTTCACCGCCGAGGTGCAGCGCAGCTTGCGCGTCCTGGACGGCGGCGTCGTGGTGTTCGACGGTGTGGCGGGCGTAGAGCCCCAATCGGAGACCGTCTGGCGCCAGGCCGACCGCTATGGCGTGCCGCGCATCGGCTTTGTGAACAAGCTGGACCGGGTGGGCGCCGATTATTGGCGGGCCATTCGCAGCATCGAAAAACGCCTGGGCGCCAATGCCATCGCCGTTCAGGTGCCGGTGGGTCGCGAAGGCGACTTTTGCGGCGTCATCGACCTGCTCAAAGAAACGTTCGTCCAGTATGGCAGCGAGGAGGACTCGGAATTCCAAATTAGGGACGTGCCCGCCGACCTGCAAGAAGAAGTGGCCAGGCGCCGTGTGGAAATGATCGACAAGCTGGCGGAACTCGATCTGGAGAGCGCCATGACCATGGCCGAACATTACCTGGAAGGCGGTGAGGTGACGGCCGACATGCTTCGCTCCGTCATCCGCGAAGCCACCCTGGTCAACAAGGTCGTTCCGGTGCTGTGTGGCACAGCCCTGCGCAACAAGGGGATTCAACTGCTCCTCGATGCCGTCGTCGATTACCTGCCCTCTCCCCTGGACGTGCCGCCCATGATGGGCATTGATGCGGACACCGAGGAACAGGTGGCCTGCCCTCCCGATCCAGAGGCTCCGACCGCCGCGCTGGTCTTTAAAATTACCACCGACCCCTACATGGGGCGCCTGGCCTACTTCCGAGTCTATTCGGGGGTCGTCCGCCGCGGCGACGGCCTGGTGAACGCCAACAACGGCAAAAAGGAGCGCATCGGACGGCTCTTGCGCATGCATGCCGATCGCCGAGAGGAAGTGGACGAGATCCGCGCCGGTGACATCGGCGCTGTGCTGGGCCTCAAGTTGACCACCACCGGCGAAACCCTTTCGGACGAGACGCGCCCCCTCATGCTGGAACAGATCTCGTTCCCGGCGCCGGTGATCGAACTGGCCATCGAGCCCAAGACCAAGGCCGATCAAGACAAACTGGCCATCGCCCTGCAGCGCCTGTACGAGGAGGATCCCACCCTCCAGGTGCGCCAAAACGAACGTTCGAGCCAGACGTTGTTGGCAGGGATGGGCGAGTTGCACCTGGAAGTGGCCATCGACCGGCTCCATCGCGAGTTCGGCGTCCAGGCCAACGTGGGCCGCCCTCAGGTGGCCTACTATGAGACCATCACCCGCCCGGCGCGCGCCGAGGGCCGGCTGGTCAAGCAGACCGGTGGACATGGCCAGTTCGCTGTCGTCGAGATCGAAGTCGAGCCCCTTCCCTCGGGCAGTGGGTTCCTCTTTGAGAACAAGGTCGTCGGCGGCGCCGTGCCGCGCCAGTTTTTCTCAGCCATCGAAGCGGGCATCCGCGACGGCATGACCCGCGGCGTGATTGCCGAGCAACCCATCGTCGACATCAAGGTCAGCCTGGTGGACGGCAAAAGCCACGATGTGGACTCGTCAGAGCGAGCCTTTCAGACCGCCGCCTCCATGGCGTTGCGCAAGGCCGTCGCGCAGGCCGGGCCGATCCTGCTCGAGCCGATGATGCGCGTAGAAGTGGTGGCCCCCGAAGATTACACAGGGGAGATCATCGGCGAACTGAGTTCGCGGATGGCCAGCATCACCGGCATCGAAAGCCGAAACGGCAGCGGCCAATCGATCCAGGCCCACGTACCCCTGGCTTCGATGTTTGGCTATGCCACCACACTCCGCTCTCGGACCCAGGGACGGGGCACCTTTATGATGGAGTTCGATCACTATGCGCCCGTGTCGCCCGAGATGATGAAAGAGCGGGAAAACGCCCGGTAACAGACGCTGCGCAAACCGCTGCCCACCTCACGGCCTATGGACCCAACAGGACCCATAGGCCGTTTTGATTGGCTTGCACCCTCCTGCCAGGAGTGGTATAATCAGCGGCGCGCCCACCCAAAAGGGCGGCACTCCGAAGGAGAACGTATGGGCTTTTGGAACCAACTGCGGGACTGGCTAAAGGACCTGTTCGGCCCTATCAACACAACGGAAGAACCCACCCGGTCGGACGACCGACCGGTCTCGACGACGACCCCTGTGGCCCAGGGGCTCCAGCCCCGTGTCCTTTTGATCACCTTTGATCCGATCGTCCACAGCGAGGGCGGACGGAGGCTGACCCAGGTTCTGGGCTGGCACGATGTAGACGTTCTGTGCCAGCAATACATCGCCGACCTGAGGGAGTGCAGCGGCGGCCTGGTCGATTACCAGATCGCACAGCGGATCGTGGCCGACGCCTGGCCCGTCAAAGTGGACGGCTTTCGCTACGATGAGGCCGAGTTCCTGCGATGCTGGCGTAGCGGCGGCGGTTGGCACCACCCCGACGCGGTCGACTATGAGGCCCTCATCGCCGACTATGATCTCCTGGGCTGGGTGGAACAGGGGCAGATCGACGAGGTGTGGCTCTTTGCCTTTCCCTACGCCGGCTTTTACGAATCGCTGATGGTGGGGCCGGGCGCCTTCTGGTGCAATTCGCCGCCCTTGATCAAGACGCAGGGCATTTCCCGGCGATTTGTCATCATGGGCTTTAACTACGAGCGAGATGTGGGCCCCATGCTGGAAAGCTTTGGCCACCGGGTGGAATCGATCCTCAAGTATGTCTGGAAGGACCACCGAGGCGAAAGCAACCTCTGGGAGCGCTTTATCCGCTACGACAAGATCGCCCCCGGCGACGCCAACTGTGGCTGGATGCACTATGCGCCCAACAGCCAGTCCGATTACGACTGGGGCAATCGGCGCTACGTCGCCAGCAACTGCGACGATTGGCTCCATTTCCCCCATTTTCAAGGCACCGTGCGCATGGTCAATTGCAGCGATTGGGGCAACGGCGACATCCGCGCCCATCACAAGTGGTGGTTCGAGCGCCTGCCCAAGGCTCACGGCAGCACCCACGGCATTGCCAACAACTGGTGGCAGTACGCCGTCGATCCCAACGCCGCACCCTAGCAGCTTGTCGGAGAGAAAACCACCGAGGCAAAACGCCGTCTATTTTGTCATTCTGAGGCCCCGAAGGGGCCGAAGAATCTCGCTTTTCGGCTGTCAAATGGGATCTAATGGCGAGATTCTTCGTCGCTCCGGCGGCTTTGCCGCCTCCGCTCCTCAGAATGACAGCCCTCTCCGACAGGCTGCTAGATGGACGCCCGGTTGGAAACGCATTGACCAGGCTCAAGCGGCTTGGCAGGTCCGCCCCCAAATTCCCCAGGGTAGTTGCAAAGCAGGCCGCCCCATCCCAAGAAACCGAGGCTCTGCAAGCCTGACCAAACCCCCAGGGCAAACGCCTTTGGATTGTTCGTCCCTGGCCCCAATCCCGATCGGGCGATCAGGGGAGGGTCCTGGGGCCAAAGAGGCGGCGCCACCAGGAGGCCCGCCGCTGGGGCGGGCGGCCCACATCGGGATAGGCCGCCAGGTGTTCTTGCATCAGGGCATAGCCGCGGTCGATCAGGGCCACCGACCGCTCGAGTTCCCAGACCGCAATAGGTGATGGGGGCAATAGCTTGATGTGGTGCACCGGCACGCCACGGGCCGCAGCCAGGTCCATTTCCAGGTGAAGCTGTCGCTGCTGCACGGTATGGATCAACTGAAAGAGAAACGGGCCAAAGCCCCGCGCGCCCGGCCCCACCGGGCGCGGATCGGCCAGATCCAGGGCCACGATTTCGGTAGCGCCATAGGACAGGGCAGGCTCAATGGGCACATTGCTCACCACACCGCCATCCATCAACAGCCGGTCATCCTGGGGCAGGGGCCGCACCCAGGGGGGAATGGCGCACGAGGCCAACACGCCATCGAGCAAGCGATGGTTCGGATCGGTGCCAAACACCACGGTGCTCCCCGCTTTCAAGTCGGCTGCCACGAGGAACAGACGGGGCCCGACAAGGTCGCCAAAGCGCATTTGGGGCTCCAGGCCCTGTTGGACGAAAAACTGGCGGATCTGGTCAGCCTCGTCCCCACCCTGCCGGTTGAACAGGGCGCGGAGGGTGATCCACAGATAGCGATCGGGCAACAGATCCGACTCGGCGGCGCGATGCCAGACGCGTGTTAGGCCCGCGAGCCCGTCTGGGGTAAACCCGTGGATGGCGAGAAAGGTCGCATTGGCCGCGCCGATAGAGGTCCCCACCAGCATACCGGGTTGCAGGCCCGCTTCCATCAGGGCGCGCATAGCGCCCACTTGAAGCGCCCCCCGCGCACCCCCTCCGCCCAATACCAATGCCGTCATCGGCTTCTTGCCCATGATCCACAGCTCCTTTCCGATGGAGACCCTCCCCACCAACGCCTGCAGGCCATCGGTAAAATCGAACCTCGGAGAATTCGAGCCTCCCGGCCTGTCCTCACCCCTCGCCGACCGCATCGAGAACGACTGCCCGAAGCGCCCCGCTGGAGATCAGATCGCGGACAATCTCGATATAGGGGTACATGACCGTGTCTTCGGCCAAAAAGGGCACATGCTGGCGGATCAACTGATAGGCCGGAGCCGTGCCCTGGCCCAACTGCACCTGCGGCCCAAGCCGCTGGCGCCGGAAATCGATCCCCTGGGCAGCGGCGAACAACTCCAGCGCCAGGATGCGCTCCACGTTCTGGGCGATCTGAGTGGCATGGCGAGCGGCAGCCGCGCCCATACTGACGTGATCTTCGGTGTTGGCCGAGGTCGGGATCGTGTCCACACTGGAGGGATGGGCCAGCACCTTGTTTTCCGAAGCCAGCGCCGCTGCTGTGTACTGCACCAGCATAAAGCCCGAGTTCAAGCCCCCGCGACTGATCAGGAAGGCGGGCAGGGTCTCCTGATTGCTGGCCTCATCGGTCAGGCGGGTAAGCCGTCGCTCCGAGATGTTGCCCAGTTCGGTCAGGGCCAGGGCCAGATAGTCCATGGCAATGGCCAACGGCTCGCCGTGAAAGTTGCCTCCAGAAAGCACCTCGGGCTCGCCCGTCTCCTCATCGAAAAAGAGGAGCGGGTTATCGGTGGCCGAATTCAGCTCGATGCCCAACACCCAGCGGGCATAGCAGATGGCATCGCGGACGGCGCCGTGCACCTGGGGGATGCAACGCAGGGCGTAGGCGTCCTGCACGTTGAGGGGATCGGGATCGCGGGTGTAGGTGCTGCCCTCGATCAATCGGCGCAAAAAAGCCGCGCACTCGACCTGCCGCGGATGGGGCCGGGCGGCGTGGATGCGGGGGTCAAAGGCCGCCGGAGTCCCGTGCAGGGCCTCCAGGCTGAGGCAGCCCGCCACATCGGCCATCAGGCTCAGGTTCCGGGCCTGCACTGTGGCCAACACCCCCACAGCGGCCATAAAGGCCGTCCCGTTGGTCAGGGCCAGCCCTTCTTTGGCCTCCAGGGTGATCGGCTCCAGACCAGCCCGGGCCAAGGCCTCGGCGCCCGGCAGCCGTTGGCCCTCATAAATCGCTTCGCCCAACCCGATCAGGGGCAGCGACATGTGGGCCAGGGGAGCCAGGTCGCCGCTGGCCCCCAGGGAGCCCTGGCTAGGGATCACCGGATGCACCCCCCGATTGAGCATGGCCAAAAGCAAACGCATGGTCTCTTCGCGCACACCCGAATGGCCCTTGGCCAACGTATTGGCCCGGATGGCCATCATCGCCCGGGTGGTCGGCTCGTTGAGTTCAGGGCCCACCCCCACCGCGTGGCTCATCAGGATGTTGCGCTGAAGCTGCTGCACCTGGTCCGGCGGAATGATGCGATCCTTGAACGCGCCGAACCCGGTGGTCACCCCATAGACCACCTCTCCTCGGGCGACGAAATCCTGGACCGCCTGTTGGGCCCGCCGCACCCGGCGCCAGGCGTCGTCCGACAGGGTGACGGTTACTTGTTTTCCTTGACCATCGCCACAGGCAATGGTCACCACCTCGTCAAGGGTCAGATGTTCCCCATCCAGAATCATGAGACTCTCCTCTCCCCCCATAAACTGGAACACTCCCCAACGCTACGCCGCAGGGCTTGCGCCGTAGACCGGCTAACTGTCAACGAACTGGCGCTCGTACAGATCGCGATACAGGCCCCCTTGCGCCAGCAACTCGTGATGCCGCCCCCGCTCGATGATGCGCCCATCCTGCACCACACAGATCAGATCGGCATGGAGGATGGTGCTGAGCCGATGGGCGATCACCACCGCCGTCCGCCCCTGCAACAGCCGCGCCATGGCCTCCTGGATCAGCATCTCGGTCACCGTATCCACACTGGCGGTGGCCTCGTCCAGGATCAAGATCCGCGGGTCGGCCAGCACGGCCCGGGCGATGCAGATCAGTTGACGCTGACCCACAGACAGATTGACACCGCCTTCGAGGATCTCGGTCTGATACCCGTTGGGCAGGGCGCAGATAAAGTCGTGGGCATTGGCCATGCGCGCTGCCCCCTCCACAGCCTCGTCGTCGGCGTCCGGGCAGCCAAAGCGGATGTTGTCGGCAATGGTGCCCGAAAACAAAAAGGGATCCTGGGGCACCAGGCCCATCTGCCGCCGCAGCGACTGTTGGGCAACCCGGCGCACATCGAGGCCGTCGATCCACACCGCCCCCTCGGTCACGTCGTACAGGCGAGCGATGAGGTTGGCGATAGATGTCTTGCCGGCGCCCGTCGGGCCCACCAGCGCCACGGTCTGCCCCTCCTCGATGACCAGATTCACCCGGTGCAAGACGCGGGTCTCGCCCCGATAGGAAAAGGAAACGTCGCGCAACTCGACCCGCCCGGCGATAGGTGGCATATCGATGGCGTCTGGCTCATCTCTGATCTCTGGCTCGGTGTTCAGCAGCTCCAACACCCGCTCGCCACCGGCCATTGCTGCCTGCATCGTGG
>CAYVLO010000073.1:0-10939 GCA_964452125.1 uncultured Anaerolineaceae bacterium
CTCAGTCGGTGGATCTGGGGCAGCAACTCATCGACACGACCCTGATCCTCGATCGCATGGATGGCTCGGGGCGGATTCAGCGCACGATGTTTCCCTTTACGTTGCGCTACTTGTTCCGCGGCGAGCTAGAGTTGATGTTGCGGCACGCTGGCTTTGCCGTAGAAGCGATCTATGGTTCGTACGAACTGGACGAATTTGGCAGCGACAGCGATCGGATGATTGCCGTCGGCCGCCGCCTTGACTGAACAAGTTGGAAGGTAGATGCTCTGTGACACCGACGACCCGATGTGCATTGTTGACCCGTCGCCTTTTCCTGAAATGGGCCGGGGCTGCCACCCTGAGCCCGTTGCTGATCTCCTGCGGTCGAACGCCCGATCCGACCGTCGTATCGGGGCCCGAGACCGAACCGACGGCTGGCCCATCGCCGAGCCGGGCACCCACCGAAACCCCAACGCGAATGCCCACAGCCACAGCAACCTCCACATCGACGCCCACGGCGACGCCGACGGAGACCTCCACGCCCCCCGCAACTTCGACTACTACATCCACCCCAACGGCTACCGCCACCGATACGCCGACGGCCACAGCCAACCCCGAGAGGCCGCTGCGCATCATTGCCCTCATCCACGGGCCGGCGCGCGCGCTGCCGTTGGATAATGTACTGAATCGCTTTGGGGTCACGCCCACAAACATCCGGGTGGATCGGGGCGAAGTGGTGCCTGATCTGCGCGACTATGATGGCGTGCTCTTTGCCGGCGGCGAGTATCGCCCCGAGGAATTTTACGATCCCCTCTTTGACAATGAGCAGGCGCGGATCCTGGAAGCCGTGGAAGCAGGGGTGCCGATCCTGGGCATCTGCCTGGGACACCAACTGCTGGTCCACTGGTTGGGCGGCGAGGTAAAGCGGGGGCAGTGGGAGGCAGGCTGGCTGCCCATCGTCGTCCACGAGGAGGGTCAAGATGACCCCCTCCTCGCTGGTCTGGGCGACCAGTTCTATGCCTTTTTGTGGCACGGCGACGAGATCACTCGACTGCCTGAGGAAGCCGTTCTCCTGGCCTCCTCAGAACTCACGCGCGTCCAGGCCTATCGCCTGGGTGACCGCCCGGTTTGGGGGGTGCAGTTCAACCCCCAGTACGACCCGGTGATGGCCGAAGAAGTGATCCGCGGATCGACCTGGCTTGTGGAGAGCGGCCAGGACATCGAAGAACTCGTGGCCCTCGGCTATCGCATGTACAACGATCTGGCAGGCACAATCGTGGGCAATTTCCTCGAGGTGGTGCGCACGAGGTAGCGATCATGCGGTGTGATGGGCATTCCTCTGCCAGGCTCAGTCCCAAAGGGACGATCCGCACCTTGGCGGTTCTGTGGCTGTTGGGGACGCTGGTGGGCTGTGGATTCGATGCCCCATCCACTCCTGTGGCTGAGGTCGCCACCGCTGCGGAACCATCAGCCACAGCGTCGCCTACGGCGCTGCCGATGGCGCTCCCCACAGCAACGCCTTTACCTGCTGCATCGCCGACGGACGCGCTGACAGCGACGCCGACACCCACAGCGCTGCCTACGGCGCTGCCTACGGCGCGGCCTACGGCGCCGCCTACGGCGCTGCCTACGGCGCTGCCTACGGCGCCGCCCTCACCCACGCCCACTCCCCTCTTGCCTGTCCTCTCACCTGTGGTAGCGGGTCGGCCATTGCCCCTTTCCCTGTCCGGGCAGTTCGGCGCCAATGGCTACCTGACTGCGGGGATGGTGGCAACCCACGACTCGGGAGCGCCGATCTATCTTGCGGCCTCCTTGGGCCGCCGCGTCTATGCCCTGAACGACGGGGGTGCGATCCTGTGGGAGGTGTCAACGGCCAGCCCCGTCTATGCCATGGCTCCGGTGGGGCCGGAGCAAGTGGCCGTCGGCGAGGATTCGGGGCAGGTGACCTGGCTGACACTGGCGGGGAAACGGGTGGCCCAGGCCGACCTGGGCAGCCGGGTTGTCGCCCTGGAAGCCTGGCAGGAAGGGCTGCTGGCCGGCGGATGGGATGAACGCCTGACCTATTTGGATTCGAAGGGGCAGGTTGGTTGGCAGGCCGACCTGCCCGGTCCGCTGGTCGGGTTGGCTGTGCAGCCCCAGCGAGCCCTGGCTGCGACCCTACGCGGCGGGTTGGTGGCCTTTGACTTGAACGGCGAGCAAGCCTGGACCTACAAGCCTGCGGTGCCGGTTGCCGGGATCGGCGCCGTGCCGGGGGATGAGGCAGCATTTTTGGCCTCACTGCAAAACGGCGATTTGCTGGCGCTGGATCGGGACGGCGCCCTTCTTTGGCAGCGAGCCCTATCCGAACGACCCGGCGGCGCCGTGGTATGGCAGGCGGCCCATTGGGTCGGGGAGGATACTGTCCAAATGGCCGTGGGCGCCGGCGGGCCCGAGCCCTTGCTGGCGCTATTATCGACTGAGGGTTCGGTCTTTTGGCGGGTGGCTCTGCCTGCCCCGGCCAACGCCATCGCCGCGACGGATGTCGACCGGGACGGAGTCCAGGAGATTTTGGTTGGCTTGGCCAACGGCGAGCTACATGCCTACGACGGCGAGGGCAGGCTGCGAAGCCAGGCTCATGCCGGGCTGCCCATCTGGGGGCTCGACGCCGGGGCCGAAGGCGCGATCCTGGTCCGGGCCGATGTGGTCGCCTGGTCGGTCCAGGGACAATCGGCATCGGCCGGCGGACCCTGGCTACCCCCACCCGCGATGGTCCCCCTTTCCTGGACGGCGCCCGTCTCGCCCATCGACGACCTGGAGGGGAGGGCAGTGCTGGCTTTTGTGGGCGACGTGGCCTTGGGCCGCTCGATGGAGTCCCAGTTGCTGCGGCAGGGTGTGGCCTATCCCTGGGGCGGTATCGGATCCCTACTGCACACCGCCGACCTGGCTGTGGCCAATCTCGAGTGCGTGCTGACGACCGGGGGAAAGCCTTTGGACAAGCGCTATCTGATCCGCGCTCATCCTTTGTGGGCCGAGTCGTTGCAGGCGGCCGGATTCGATCTGGTCAATGTGGCCAACAACCACATCTATGATTATGGGCAGCCCGGCGTCGATCAGACCCTCGAAACGCTGGAGACCCTCGAGATCGCAGCCGTGGGGGCGGGCAGAAATCACGACGAGGCCCACCGCCCGGCCCTGTTCGAGGTGAACAGCGTGCGGGTAGCGGTGGTGGGCTATGCCGCGGCCCGTTGGTATGGTTCCATCGACCTGCCCGCCACCGATCGAATCGCCTGGGCCGTGCCGGAGCGGGTCGCTGCCGACGTGGCAGCCGCTCGGGGCCAGGCCGATGTGGTCGTCGTCTTGTTGCACGCCGGCGCCGAGTACGCCAGCGAACCCTCTGCCGATCAGAGTGCCGTGGCCCATGCCGCCGTGGATGCCGGCGCCGATCTGGTGGTGGGTCACCACCCCCACGTCACCCAGACGGTGGAGCGCTACAAGCAGGGCCTCATCGTATACAGCCTGGGCGACGCAGTGTTTGACATTCCTCGCCGGGCCGCCATGCTGGGCGATCTGCTGCGCGTGGAGGTCACCCGGCACGGGATCGTCCAGGCAGAGCTGTGGCCCTTCTGGATCGAGGACGCCATCCGCCCTCGTTTCCTGGACGATGGCACGGGCGCCCCTCAGGTGCGCGTCCTGTTGCCCTAAGCGACCAGGGTCAGGGTTTTCCAACAATTGGGTCCCTTTTGGAGCGCGGCACCCACGCCGCGTTTTTCCGGCAGCAAGCGTCCAGCCGCGGCCCGGGCTTCACTCCAGAGTTAGACGCTCCAACCAGGTATTGCCATCACATCGACACTCAAAATGAGGTGGCCGTGTGGATGTGGCAAAGCCTACTTGGATTCTGGGCGGCCTTATGTTATAATAAGTTTATCGGAAATGATACCCATGAGGAGGAAAGGCATGGCGACAAAAGGCGAAATTCTGGTAATCGACGACGACCCCGATTTTTGCGAGATCGTCAAATCGACCCTGGAGGCCGATTCCTTCTCGGTCCGCTGCGCCAGCAATGGACCGCAGGGCCTGGCCATGATGCGCAAAAAGAAACCGGATCTGGTGATCTTGGACGTGATCCTGGTCATGCCCGACGAAGGCGTATACGTCAGTGACGAGATCGCCAGGGACCCCGAACTCCGCCAGATCCCGGTGGTGATGGTATCGAGCATCGTGTCCTCCGATCTCACGGGCCACTTTCCCACCGACCAGACGCTTCACGTGCACAAGTTTCTCGACAAACCGATCCCCATGCGCACGCTGCTGGAGGTGGCCAACGAGTTTATCCAAGGGAAAGCGGAGTGAGTTCCCCAGATGGAAGATCGACTGCCTTTTGGCTCAGAACTGATCGACCGAGTCGGTTGGCTGATCAATCTGCGCTGGCTGGCGGTTGCTGGCACACTGTTGGCCATCGGTCCGACAGCCGTTTGGTTCCCCGGCTCTCTCCCTTTTGGCACGCTCTTGGGAATCACCATAGCGATTGCCGCCTATAACGGCCTGTTTCGCGCCCATCTCAAGGCCATTCGTCGCACCCTCTTGGAAGAGGTACAGAATCGTCAGGCGTCCGGATCGGCCCTGGGCCAGATTATCCTGGATCTCTGTACCCTGATTGCCCTGGTCCATTTCTCCGGTGGGATCGAGAACCCGATGGTGTGGTTCCTGGTGTTTCACATCATCATCGCCAGCATCCTGCTGCCGCACGGGACCAGCTACTGGATCGCGGCTCTGGCTGGCGCCCTGCTCATCACCATGACAAGCCTGGAAGTTGGCGGCGTCTGGGCTCACCATCACCTGCCCCTGCTGGGCGTCGAGTTGTATGACGAGCCCCTCTACCTGCTGGTATTCGTGGGCGGGCTGGTGTTGGTTCTGTTTTTGGTCGCCTACCTGACCACCTCCATTGCCATTCGACTGGGCGAGCGAGACCGGGAATTGATGACCAGCAACCAGACCTGCCAGCTCCGAAGCCAGGAGCTGAAAGAACTCAACGACCGGCTTCGCCGCGTGGACGAGGAGCGAACGCGGTTTATGGTGCTGGTGACCCACGAGCTGCGGGCGCCCATCAGCACCATCTACAGCGCGCTGGAACTGGCCCTCTCGGGTGTGGCCTCGGCCGAAAAGACCCGCGACGTGCTTGAGCGCGCCCAAAAGCGGGCGGCCGAACTGCTGGACCTGATCCGGGACCTGCTAAACCTGACGCGCATCCGAGAACAAACGACGACACGTGATCAGGCCGAAGAGGTGCAGGTGGATGATCTCCTGCGCGAGGTTGCCGAGTTCATGAAGGTGGAGGCCGAGGGCAAGGGGTTATTGCTGGAGGTAGACATTGCCCCCGACGTGGCCCCAGTGCAGGCCCTCCCCAATCAGATCAAACTGGTGTGGACCAACCTGCTGAGCAATGCCATCAAGTACACCGAATCGGGCGGCAGGGTGTGGGCCTCTTTGACGCAGGATGACGAAAAGGTGCGCGGCGTGGTCCGTGACACCGGCATGGGCATGACCCCAGAGGATCTTTCCCACATCTTTGACGAGTTCTACCGGGCCGAGAATGCGCGAAAGGTCAGCCCCCATGGCACCGGCGTGGGACTGTCCATTGTGCAACGCACAGTGGAGCATTGGGGTGGAACAATCGAGGCCCAGTCGGAACTCGGTCGGGGGAGCACGTTCACCTTTGTGCTGCCTCGGGCCGATCGCTGAACCCCTTTCCCGGGTCGGGGTCACGTTCTCCTCGTCGGCAAGGGGAACCTTTGCCCCCGCGGCTACGTCTCAAAATTGGTAAACCGTTTTGTTTGTGGCACAAACACAGGAGGAAAAGATGATAGGCAAAAGACGATGGCTGTTTTCGAGTGCCGCCATAGTGCTGGTGTTGAGCGCGCTGGTCTTTACCCCCGGGCTCTATCCGGCAGACCCGGTTTCCGCCCAGGGCGAGGGGGTCGAGTTGGCGGTCTATAACCAGAACGTGGCGCTGGTCAAGGATCACCGCAGCATGGATCTGTCCCAAGGATTGAACGAGGTCCGATTCTCCGATGTAGCCGCACAGATCGATCCGACCAGTGTTCACTTTCGCTCGCTGACCGACCCTGAGGGCACGGTCGTTTTGGAGCAGAATTACGAGTATGACATCGTCGGTTCGGCCAAGCTGCTCCAGAAATACACTGACAAGGAGATCAGCCTGGTCACTGAGGACGGGCAAACCTATGAGGGTACCTTGCTCAGTGGCAACGACGATGTGATATTGCAGGCCGACGATGGCCAGGTGACGGTCGTCAAGTTGAATCAGATCAAAGAGTTCAGCCTGCCTGCCCTGCCCGAGGGACTGATCACCAAGCCGACCCTCGTCTGGTTGGTCGAGTCGGCCCTGGGCGATACCCAGGACGTGGAGGTGACCTACCTCACAAGCGGCCTCAACTGGTTGGCCAACTATGTCGTCGTTCTATCGGACGACGAGAAATCGCTGGATCTAAATGGCTGGGTCACCCTCGATAATCAGAGCGGCGCCAGCTACCAGGATGCCAAGCTTAAACTCGTGGCGGGGGATATCCACCGTATCCAGACTCCCCGATATGCCGTGGAGGAAGAGATGGCCTACGCTATGGCAACCCCTGCCGCTGCCCAGGTCGAGGAGCGCGGCTTCTTTGAGTACCATCTGTACGAGATCCAACGGCCCGTCACGGTCAAGGACCAGCAAACCAAACAGATCGAGTTCGTGGTCGGGAGTACAGTGCCTGCCGAAAAGTTCTTTGTCTACGATGGCTCTAACGTGCGCTGGTGGGGAGCCTACGAACCGATCCAGGATCCGACCTACGGGACGGCCTCCAACGCCAAGGTGTCGGTCATGCTCGAGTTCAAAAACGCGGAGGATGGCGGATTGGGAGTGCCCTTGCCCAAGGGAACCTTGCGGGTTTTCAAGAGGGACATCGATGGCTCGAGCCTCTTGATCGGAGAGGATGCCATCGATCACACGCCCAAGGATGAGTCGATCCGCCTCTACATTGGCGATGCCTTCGACATCGTCGGCGAGCGCATCCAGACCGACTTTCAGGCCGACTATGACGACGACTGGATGCAAGAGTCCTTCCAGATCACCCTGCGCAACCACAAGGACGAAGACATCGAAGTGCGTGTGACCGAGCACATGTTCCGCTGGAGCGAATGGAAAATCCTGGAAGAGAGCCACGAGCACGAAAAGATCGATGCCAACAACATCGAATTCCGGGTGCCCGTGGAGGCCGATGGCGAGGCCGTGATCACCTATACCGTGCGCTACGAGTGGTAGTTCCTTTGTAGCCTGAGGAGATGTACGAATCGCGAGCCGGATGTCGGGCGGGCCGCCCGATCTCCGGCTCGTTTTTGTTGGGGCGCAGCCATTATCGGTCTTGTCAAGGGCCAACGCCCAAAGGCACCCCGCCCGATCCCTGATCCCCCAGCACGGCTGTTGCATTGTCCCTTGACATGTCTGAAAAGACATGGACCCCCGCTTGCGCGGGGGTGACGTTCGCCAATTGATGCACCGTCATGCCCGCGGAAGCGCCTGCGTACCCGCAGGCAGCATCCATCTTGCATCGCAGTACGTCTTGGCCGACTTTGCAACAGCCCTAGATCCCCCAGCCTCCGTTCTTGCCTTTTGGGGGAAAAGACGGTATAATGAAAATGGTGGAAAGTGACGAGTTTGCACATTCTGATCGAGTTAGCGAGGCCCACAAAATCGACGCAGGGGGTTCCATCCGTATGGAGGAGAAGCAGAACAACGAGACGCAGGTCGTGGAAGGAGGGGCAACAGAACAACCACTCGAAGACCATCCGATGCACGCCTTGATGGAGGAGGCACTCAATTTTCGCCGCCTCAAACAGGGGGAGATCATTGACGGCGAGATCGTCAGTGTGACGCCTACAGAAGTCTTGGTCCACGTAGGCGCCAAATCGGAAGGGATCGTTCCAGCCAAGGAACTGGAACGACTGGGGCGAGAGGGGTTGGAAGGCCTCAAGCCCGGTGACGTAATACCGGTCTATATCGTTCGACCCGAAGATCGAGACGGCAACTTGATCCTCTCAATCCGAAGGGCCGAAGAAGAACAAGACTGGCGCTTGGCCCAAGAATTGCACGAGTCGGCAAAAGTATTCGAGGGGCAAGTGGCTGGATTCAACCGGGGTGGGTTGATCGTGCGCATGGGCAAACTGCGTGGTTTTGTCCCGGCATCCCAGCTCGCTCCCCAACATCAGGGCAGCGACAAGCAACAACCGGAGGAGCGCTGGGCGCGCCTGGTGGGCGAGACTGTCCAGGTCAAGGTCATCGAATACAACCGCCGGCGCAAGCGATTGATCCTTTCTGAGAGAGCGGCCCTTCGGCAATGGCGCGACAAGCAAAAGGTGCAGTTGCTCGAAGACCTCAAGGTCGGCGAGGTGCGAGAGGGCGTGGTCAGCAGCTTGTCCGATTTTGGCGCATTTGTCGACCTGGGGGGAGCGGACGGCTTGATCCATTTATCCGAACTCTCCTGGAACCGGGCCGCCAAGCCCAGCGATGTCCTGCAAGTGGGGCAGACCGTCCAGGTGTACGTCCTGAACGTCGACCCGGAGAAAAAGCGCATCGCCCTGAGCCTGAAGCGGCTCGAGTCCGAGCCCTGGGAAACCATCGAAGATCGCTACTATGTAGGGCAATTGGTTGAGGGCACAATCACGCGGTTGGCCAATTTCGGGGCCTTTGCCCTGGTCAACGACGAGATCGAAGGCCTGATTCATATCTCCGAATTGAGCAGCGGGCGCATCAACCACCCCCAAGAGGTGGTGCAAGAAGGCGCAAAGCACGTGATGCGGATTATCCGCATCGATCCCAAGCGCAAACGGATGGGCCTGAGTCTGAAACGCGTGGCCGATCCCACCTACGCCGACCTGGATTGGCAAGCCGAGCTTGAGGAATCGGATGCATCCTTCGAGTTCGAGGATGAAGACGAAATCCAAGAGAACGCTTTTGACTCTGAGGAAGAGTAGGCTCCAGAAAACAGAACACGAGCGCAACCACACAACCGATCGGCCTTGAACTGGAGTCAGCGTCGAGATGTCGGTCTCCACAGATACCTGCCGGAAGAGCAAGGATTGGGGCTGAGTCTCGTTTGTCTGAGCATCCCTGCGAAAGAGGCTCGCCCCACCGAGAGGGGGTGAGTCCTTTTTGTGTAACACGGCTTACCCACATGCCCATGGACTTGCAGTATAATCGAGGTGCAAAAGATCGATTTGGAAAAGGATGGGAACGTGGCAGACAATCTTGACCGATTTACGAAACGGGCGCGCCGGGTATTGACAACCGCGCAAGAGGAAGCCCGCAACCTGAACCACCGATTCATCGGCACCGAGCATATCCTGTTGGGGCTCGTAGCCGAAGAAGGTGGGGTGGCCATGCGCGTCCTGAGCGAGTTGAACATCACGGCTGAACAGGTCCGTCGAACGGTCGAACGCACGGTGGGACGGGGCACGCGACCGGCGACCATGCAACCCAGCCTGACTCCACGGACCAAGCGGGTGATTGAGCTGGCCGTTGACGAAGCACGAAAACTGGGGCACCACTATATCGGCACCGAGCACCTTTTGTTGGGCCTGGTCCGTGAGGGCGAGGGGGTTGCTGCCGACATCCTAAAGAGGCTCGGCGCGCCCCCCGAGAAAATCCGTGAACAGGTGAACCGTATGCTCAACGAAACCCCAGTCCAAGCAGGAGCGTCTCAGGAGACCAGCACAACCCCAACCGTAGATCAGCTGGGCACCGACCTGACGGCCCTGGCCAATGATCACAAACTCGACCCGGTCGTTGGTCGGCAGACCGAGATCGAGCGGGTCATCCAGATTCTAGCCCGGCGCACCAAGAACAATCCGGCCTTGATTGGCGAACCTGGGGTGGGCAAGACCGCCATTGTCGAAGGTCTGGCCCAGAGGATCGTCGCGGGAGACGTTCCCGAGCCACTGCTAAACAAACGTGTTTTGCAGCTCAACGTGGGCAACCTCGTGGCAGGCACCATCTATCGCGGCCAATTTGAAGAGCGTCTCAAAAAGGTCATCGACGAGATCAAGGACTCTGAGAGCATCCTCTTTATCGACGAGCTGCACATGTTGGTGGGCGCCGGTTCAGCCGGCAGTTCGGTGGATGCCGCCAATATTCTCAAGCCGGCCCTTTCGCGCGGTGAATTGCAGTGCATCGGCGCCACAACGCTGGAGGAATACCGCAAACATATCGAAGGCGACGCGGCCCTGGAGCGCCGGTTTCAGCCCGTCTTTGTCGACGAGCCCTCTGTCGACGAAACCATCGCCATTTTGCAGGGAGTCAAGAGGCTGTACGAACAGCACCACAAGCTACCCATCACCAATGAAGCTGTCGAAGCGGCCGCTCGCCTTTCGGCCCGCTACATCACCGACCGCTACCTGCCCGACAAAGCCATCGACGTCATTGACGAAGCCGCGTCTCGCGTGCGCATGTACAAAATGCCCCAATCCACCTCTCTAAAAGAGGCCTTTGCCGCCATCAAGTCGGTGGAGAAGGAAAAGGACGAGGCTATCGACGCCCAGAGGTGGGCCGAAGCCACCGCCCTGCGCGATCGGGAGCAGGAACTCAAATTGCAGATCGAACAGCTCAAAATGAGTTGGGACGCCAGCTCGGCAACCACCTCGGTTACCTCGGAGGACGTCGCCGAGATCGTGTCCATGTGGACGGGCGTACCCCTAATGCAACTAGAGACCGAAGAGTCGGAGCGACTGCTCCAGATGGAAGCCGCGCTCCACAAACGGATCGTGGGCCAGGATGAGGCCATCGAAACGATCTCGCGTGCCGTGCGCCGCGCCCGGGCTGGCCTTAAAGACCCCCGGCGGCCCATCGGTTCCTTCATGTTCTTGGGACCGACAGGCGTGGGCAAAACCGAGCTGGCCAAAGCCCTGGCCGAGTTCATGTTCGGTTCCGAAG
>CAYVLO010000074.1:0-10897 GCA_964452125.1 uncultured Anaerolineaceae bacterium
GTACAGGACCTCTTTTTCCCCGACTGCCCTTTTTGCAGGGCAGTCGTTAGATGAATAATTGGACTTGTGCTTGTTGCGCTTCGCCCAACATGGTCGCTGCCCCGGCAATTTCCACTCCAGGGATCATGTCGTCGAGGGTGATTTCCATGACGTCCATGCTCGTCAGGCAGGCCAGGAACTTGACGTCCAGGTCGATGCATTGCTGTTGCAGTTCGGACAGGGAGGTGATGCCCTTGTCCCGCATCATTTTTTTGAACATCCAGCGCCCAATGCCGCCAAAGTTGAACTTGGAAGGCCCGATGCGATCGATGCCGCCGCGGTTCATGATACCGACCATCCGGCCAAAGAAGCCCTTACCGGTGAGGTTCCCTTTTTGGATGGCTTTGAGGCCCCAGAAGGTGAAAAACACGGTGGTTTCCATGCCCATGGCTGCCGCTGTTGAGGCGATGGTAAATGCGGCGAAAGCCTTGTCAAAATCCCCGCTCATGAGAACAAGTACGCATTTCTGTGGTTCGTCGCTCATTTTCTCTCCATCACTTGGTTTGTAGTTGGCTCATTTCAGAAATGACCTGCAAACGGCTGATCAGGCCCAACCGTTCTTGCCCGATTTCGGAAAAAGTCGAAGCCATGCGCCTCACCAGTTCCACCATCCGCGGTACCTGGTCATCGGAGACCACGTGCAGGCTGGAAGCCGTGGCCTGCAGTTCGCTCGCGGAAAGGCCCAGTTCCCTGGCCAGGGTCGGGATATCAGGCGTCGGGTTTTGATTGCGTCGGGCTGCATCCAGGGGTGCTTCTGTGCGGGATTGGCAGAGGGCAGTAAGGGCAACCCTTTGGCGATCTACCACGATGGGCGCCGATGTGCACAAGAGCCCGGCATGGCAAGTCGTCATCTGGCCGTCACCTCCACTCAGCCAGGATCGGGAACAGCGGCGGCGACCCTCTTGGGTGGAGCGGATGAGTGTGCAAAACGGGCAGGAATGGCTCATCTCCACCAGAGGAATTCCCTGCAGATCGGTGGTAACGGTCGCTACGTCCGTCGCCTCGGCGACCAGTTCCTGGATGGCGCGGACGCAAGACAGGGGGAGGGCCTGCGCGGGGGAGGTTGGCGCTGGGGCTTCCGATGCGGGCTTGGACGCGGCAGGGGCCTGGCGAACCTGGAGCCAGTTCTCAATCTCATGGCGAGAAAAGCGCCATTGGCCACCCACTTTGAAGCCCTGCAGCCGGCCGCTGGCCAGCATGCGGTAGATGGTGACGCGGTCCAATTTGAGCAGCTCCTGCAATTGTCGTGTCGTGAGTAGATCGTCCACGTACGTTCGCCTTTCGTTGTCAGAGACACTGTAGCACCAAACGGGAGATGTGTCAAGTTTCGTATCATAAGATGTAACAAATTATAGCATGAATGAAGTAGCGGGGTTTGGTATCTCCCGTTCTACGGACCTTTGCCCCTTTGCCGTCTCGTGTCGGGTCCATGCGCATGCTTTGTGAAATGGTTGGGGAGTGCCGGCAGCCGTAGTCTATGTGGGTCCGCCGCCAGGCCGCAGGATGGGCTGATCTGATTCAGTAGCGACGGCCGCTGGGGGCTTGGCGGCCAACAGATCGTCAAAGAGAGGGAGTTTGCCGGTGCGCACGGCGTGATCAGCGTACAGGAACATGGCGGCCGACCAGGCCTGTTGGGCAAAGCCCATGGGATGGCCGCTCTCGCCGTGCATCCATTCGCTGAATTCCCAATCCCCGTTCAATCCCTGGCGATTGGCCTGGGCCAGAGAGATCAGGAGTCGCTCGGCTTCGTCCATCCAGCGGTGGCGTACCAGCGCCGCCACGTGAAAGCCGCCGATCATCGGCCAGATGCCGCCGTTGTGATACTGATGGGGGAGGTTCAGGTTTCGACTGCGGTAATACTCGCGCCAGTTGCTTTCACCCGGATAGATGGGCGGGTGGATGGCTTTGGTGGGGAAGGGCTCGGCCATGCCCACCTGGTACATGTAGCGCAGGATGTGCTCCGTGCGGTGCTCATCGGCCACGCCGACCAGAATGGCCAGGGTGTTGCCCAGGCTATCGCACCAGTCGCCGTACTCGCGAAAGGCGACCCAAGGCAGGTAAAAGGGCCGACTGGAGATGGTGCCCACGTTGTGATACAGCATGAACCATTCAAGGCGAATGGCTTTGAGCTTTTCCAGATGCTCGGCAAAGTGGTTGGCCACCCAGCAGCGGTCGATCCACAGCAGCAGGTTGATCCGTTCGTGAATGCCCGCGGCGTCGGTCACGGGCGGGCAGGCGGATGCGCTGGCAGACAAGTACCCCGCGAGTTCCTGGTAGGCCAGCACAGCGGCATAGTAGAGTACATTGTCGTACAGCACGTTGTAGCGTACCGCGAGCAGGTCCATCCAGTCGCCCGCTTCGGGCACTTCGAGCAGGCCACACTCGTTCATGTCCTGGTACATCAGCCACTCGACGGCGCTCTCGATAGAGATCCAATGGTGTGCCAGAAAGGCTGTGTCGTCCGAATACTGGAAGTGGAGATAGTGGCCCAGAATGTACCACAGGTTGGCGTCGACGGCGCCCGCGTTTTCGGTGCTGACGTAACCGCTATCGGGATGGACGTTGAGCTGGACGAGGCCCCGGGCCGATTGGAAAGCGCCCATCGTCTCCAGCGAGGCGCGGCCAGCGGCGATCAGCTCGGCGTCTCCGCTGGCCACAGCCCCCAGGAAGGTGATCATGCTGTCGCGGGCCCAGATCTGGGGATAGCCGGTGGCCAGCGCCGAAGCCCGGAACCCCTGGGACGTGACACAGCCCTGGAGGATGTCCAGGGCTCGCTTGCGGGCCTCCTCGATCAAGTGGGCAGATGACATCGTTTCACTCCCGTCTCTCGGTTCCCCTGGCGGGTGGCTAGCCTTTCACCGACCCGGACAACATGCCGCGGATAAAGTGGCGCTGGAAAAAGGCATAGACCACGACAATCGGACCGGCGACGATCAGAGACCCGGCCGCCAGGCGGGGAATGTCGGCGGTAAACCGCCCCTGGAAGAAGGCAAGCCCCACGGGCAACGTGCGCAGGTTTTCGTCCTGGACCAACACAAGGGCCAAGAGGAACTCGTTCCAGGTCCACATGAAAATGAGTACGACCAAAGTCAGCACGGCCGGTCGGGCCAGAGGCCACAAAACTTTCCATAAGGTTTGCCAGCGACTGCACCCGTCGATGGTCGCCGCATCGATCAGTTCCTGAGGGGCGCTCCCGAAAAAACTGCTCATCCAAAAGGTGCCAAAGCTAAAGCTCAAGCCGATCTGAGGCAGGATCAGGGCCCAGTAGGAATTGGTCAGATCGACACTGCGCAGCATGTGGTACAGCGGGATCACCACCGCTTCAAAGGGAACCATGAACCCGATCAGGATGGTGTAGAAAAGGAGACGTTGCCCGGGAAAGAGGAGGGTGCCAAAGGCATACCCTGTGAGGATGCTCAAAAAGACACTGACGACGACGACGGGAATGACGACGATGACGCTGCTGCGAAAATAGGCACTGAAGCGGCCGGCGTTCCAGGCGTTGACGAAATTGTCGAAAATCCACTCTTTGGGCAAGGCAAACGGACCCTGGATTACCTCTGTGTTCGTCTTGAAGGCGCTGAGGATGACGCCCAAGATGGGCATAAAGACGACCAGGAGGAAAAGGGTTAAAATGGCATAGGTTAGGGAGATCTGTCCCCATTTGCGCACACGCGCCATGATCAGGCCTCCGAATCGGTCCGAAAACGAAGGATGGAAAAAGAGATGACGAAAATCATCAATGTCAACACCGTGGCGATGGCGGCGGCATAGCCGATGCGGTTGAGTTCAAAGGCGGCGCGATAGACCAAAAAGGCCACGACCAGGGTGTTCTCGCCGGGACCGCCCTTGGTAGTCACAAACACCAGGTCAAACACGCGCAGGGCCGCGATCAAGGTGGTGATCAAGGCCACAATGATCTCGGGACGCAGGCCGGGCAAGGTTACGTGCCGGAATTGCTGGATCCCGTTCGCGCCGTCCAATTGGGCCGCCTCGTATAGATCGGACGAGATGCGCTGGATGCCGGCCAGAAACAGGACCATGCAAAAGCCATATTGCACCCAGGTGCCCACGGTGCCCACGGCGGGCAGAGCCCAGGTAAAATCGCCCAGCCAGGGTTTGGCCCATGCCCCCAGTCCTATCGCCGTGAGGAATTTGTTCAGGGGGCCAAATGCCGGATTAAAGATCCAGCGCCAGACCACGCCTACGACAACCATGCTGATGACCTGGGGCAAAAAGAGCCCGGCTCGGAAAAAGGCCATGCCGGGCAGCTTTTGGCGACCCATCAGGCTGGTCAGGAACAGGCCAATCAGAATGGGCAGCAGACTGTAGAACAGGATAAAGATCAGGTTATGGGAAAGGGCCAGCAGGAATTGGCGGTCGCCCAACAGCGTCGCATAGTTCTGCAGGCCGATCAATTCGCGGTTGCTGCTAAACCCATCCCAGCGGTAAAAGCTGGTGCGGATCGTTTCGACGATGGGGTACAGCACAAAGATCAGATAGATAATCAGTCCTGGGGCCACATACAGCCAGCCCAGAAAACGGGATTCGCCTGGACGGCGGGTTCGCTGGTTCATAGTCATCCCCGTGGGTTCCGCCTCAGAGCTGGCAAGGGAACGATGGGGCGCTCGAACAGAGCCTCAGGGCTCCCCCTTCCCGCGGCACACGGCGGGAAGGGGGAGGATGAGGTTCAACGTTACTTGGTGGCCAGGAAGGCTGCATAGTCTTCCTGTACCTTGGCAGTGAACTCGGCTGGGGTGGATTGCATGCCGTAGAGCTTTTGCAGCTCGGCGACGATGGTGTCGTAGAAGGTGGGGGTGGCCCAGTCGATATAATGGCCCACGCCATTATCCTCGTTGATCTGGTTCCAGGCGGCCACTGTATCGGCGAACAGGCTGCCCTCCTCGATCTGGGTGCCCTCAGCCAGGGGCATGGCTGGCACGAAAGTCGCCTCGGCCCACAGTTGAGCGGCGCGAGGGCTGACCATCCAGTCGACGTATTCGGCCGCGAGGTCGGGGTTCGCCGTGGTCTTGCGGATGGCGTAGGGGATGCCCACCCCGCCGATGGCCAATTGGGGTTCATCCGCTGCTTCCTGGGGAACCAGGAAAAAGCCAAAGTCGAATTCGCTATCGACCAGCTCACCTGCCAGCCAGCTTCCGGTGATGGTCAACACCCCTTGACCGCTCTTGAACAGGACGGTCACGTCGTCGTAGCCGATACCCATAAAGCCATCGGTAAAGTAGCCGGCGTCCACCCATTCCTGCATGGTCTGGGCGGCCTGTTGGTTTTCGGGGATGTCAAAGCTGACGTCGTTGACGCCATACACAAAGTCGTTGATATAGTCGCCACTGACCAGCACGTGCTGCACGGCGCTGAACTCGTGGATGCCGTTCCACCCGTCCAGGTTGCCAAAGGCGATGGGCGTTTCGCCGGCGGCCTTGATGTCGGCCAGGAGTTGCTCGAACTCGGCCCACGTCGTTGGCACCGTCCAGCCATGTTCCTCGAACTTTTGCTTGTTGTAGTAAACGCCGACCACCTCGGCCGTGGGGCTGACGCCGTAAAGGTTGCCCTGGCCAAAGCTCTTGCCATCCTCGGTAAAGCTGTTGCGGCTGTTCACGCTGGCTGAGAACCGCTCGTTCCAGCCAAATTGGGCCACATAGTCGTCCAATGGCAGGAGCAGGCCGGCTTGCACCAGGGCGCCCATGTCGCCCATGCCCTGGTTTACCTGGCTCACGTCGGGGCCATCGGCCTCACTCATGGCCAACTTGACTGTGGTGTTCAGGTCATCCAGGACTTTGGATACGCGTTCGATCTTGACCCCAGGATGGGCTGCCTCGAATTCGGCGTTCAACGTGTCGATGACTTGGCTTTCTGCGCCCCGGTAAAACTGGTCCCAGACCACCAGGGTAGTGGACTCGGCGGCTGGCACCTCTGTGGGGCCTGCCGTGGGTGCCGGGGCAGCAGTAGGTTCAGGGGTGGAGCCGCATTGCGCCGCCACCAGGCTCACTACGATCAATGCGATCAGGATTCCAAATTTTCTCACAATTTCCTCCCTTTTTGCGGTTTCACAGTTGTGCGAAAGACTGATATTGTGTTGCGACCCACGTGCCGTGGGTTGCGGTGGGGGATGCGGACTCGAGCAGGTTCGCGTATGGCCTTTTCCTCCCTTCTACAGGATGTTCAAATTGCTATCGATTCCGGCGGGTATACACGATTCGCATGGTACCCCTGCCTGGCACAGCCCGCAAGCGAGATAGGGACTGCTGTACCCAGGCCGCTCCCGCCACGGGGCCAGTGTGACCGTCAAATGTTGCTGGCAGCGGTCCTTGTCATGGCCATCAGGCCCGATGGCCCCAGCCGGGCAACGGTCGATGCACTCGCCGCACGCGGACTGGGAATAATACAGGCAGTAGGCGTGGTGATCGGTGTAGGGCCGTGGGCTGGCGGGCCATTCGACCCCGACCACGACGCTGCCGCAGCGATGGGCCATGCCTTTGGCCGTGATCAGGCCGTCCGAGAGGCCAAAGGTACCCAGCCCGGCAGCGTGGGCCACGTGTCGCTCAGACCAAGTGGAGGCCAGTCCGTGGGGCCCTCGGAGGGTCCGAAAGGTCGGACTGATCGCTGGGGCAATGGCGACCAACCCCTTTTTTTCCAAAAAGTGTACGACATGGCGCCGCAAGCTGTCGTTACACTCTTCACCCTGGAAGCGCGTATGGTTCCAGCGCACGGAGGGCCCATCGCTCATCTGGGCGTTGCTCTGCCTTGTCTTTTCCGCGATGGGCAGCACCCACGAGACCACAGCGATAGGGCCGTAGGCAACCCCGCTGGAAAAGGCGCTCAGGACCTCGCGTGGTGTCTGATGCTCGGGCGCCACCACAGATTTGTAGTGGTCGAACAGGGGATCGTCACCAACGGCGAATCCCACCAACGGCTCATCCCAAAAGGGAGAACCATCCAGATCCCGCAGGCGGTTGAGGGGAGAGGTTCTTATGTACGATCGAATGGTTTCGACCAGCTCGGCCTGCAAATTGTTCATTGCGATCTCCCGTGTTCGGTTGGTGAGCCTCAAGGTCAGGATCGGGCGTCTGGGTGGGAAGCATCCCCAGCCTGGGAATTTCCACCCCTTTTTCGCCACAACCCCAGACTCCTGCCAAAGGGTCTGTGGCCCTGCGGCGCTGTCCTATGTTATCGCGATTTCGCCTAGAATGCAAGTCGGGATCGCGGTGTGAGTGGAGGGGCAGAGCACAGGGAGCGAACGAGTTGCGCGCGGGTTTCTGAGAATGAGCAACCGACGTGCGGGCCTCAAATCGCGATATTTATGTGATTTAAATATACTTTTTACTGACTATGTGCTAGAATAGGATGGCAGAATCCTTTGCGGGAGGATAGGATGATCGATGCGACACTGCTGGTAACCCTGGCTGTCCTGTTAGGTGGCGCGCTAATCCGTGGCTTCCTGAAGGGACGGGATAAGGATCGCTGTCTGCAAGACTTACATGGCTATCAGGTGACCTTATTCAAGATTTCTGGATGCCCTAGCAGAAAAATGCTCCGAGCCCCCGTCTCGGGGGCGGCTTGGACACCAGGAATCCGCGCAAAACGCCCCCGAGACGGCGCTTCCAGCGGGGGGCCAAGTTACCCAGAAAGCTGAAACGCACCCACCTTGGGTAAGGTGTCAGGGCGACCGCATTTACAATATCACTGCGATAATGATGCCTGATTAAGAAAGCGAACTTTGGAGTGCGGCAGCTTGCTGCCGCAAAAAACCTGCGCAAGCAAGCTTGCGCAATCCAAAAGGCGACTTTCCAGTGCGAAATGATCGCCAGGCCCACCTGGTGAATCTCCGTTAGTCCAAATGCATTCGCTCTGGGCAAGGTGTTCAAAATACTTGACAAGGTAGGCGATGTATGCTATCCTATATGCACTATGCACATACATGGTCGTAGAAGGGAGGATAGGACTGTGCCCTATGGCCGACGTCGCTGGCAAAATGGACAGGGAGAGGAAGCCTGCCCCAGACGTATCCATCGCTTTCTGGAGCCGTGTTTGCTGCTGCTTCTGCATTGCGATGAGGTACATGGTTATGAGCTGTTGGATAACCTGAACCCCTTTGGCTTTGAGCAGAATCCTGTGGACCTAAGCACGGTCTACCGATTGCTGCGAAATCTGGAGGATGGCGGGTTGGTTGTTTCTCGCTGGGATACCAGCAACCCGGGGCCGGCGCGCCGGGTGTACCACTTGACCGAAGAGGGCGATCGCTACCTGGCCTGGTGGGTGGAAGATCTGCGCGAAACGGAGCGCGTGCTACATAGCTTCCTCGATACCTACGAGTCGCATATGGAGGGCCACCTGGAGGGTCCGTCGGGAGGTGGGGGGAGCGCGTTGGAATTACAGGCAG
Source organism: uncultured Anaerolineaceae bacterium (assembly GCA_964452125.1). Classification (GTDB taxonomy): domain Bacteria; phylum Chloroflexota; class Anaerolineae; order JAAYZQ01; family JAAYZQ01; genus CAZNQW01. Next base: position 8,438 of record CAYVLO010000074.1, read on the forward strand.
CAAGAGATGAAAAGTATGCCAAAGGAGGCTTGAACGTTGATCACAGAGAATGAAATTCGTAAGGCGCTTGAGGGTGTGATGGATCCCGAGTTGCACAAGAATCTGGTGGAGTTGGGTATGGTTCGCCAGGTGCAACTCGAGGGCGGTCGGGTGAAGGTCACCCTGGCTTTGACCACCATAGCCTGCCCACTGAAAGAGCAGATCGTAGGCGATGTGGAAAAAGCGGTCGGCGCGCTCGAGGGCGTCGAGTCGGTGGCTGTCGATCTGACCGAGATGACCGAGGAGGAAAAACGGCGCATTGGCATCGGCGTGCCACAAAAGGGCGCTGTGGAGGATCTGAACCAAATCCGCCGCGTGATCGCAGTGATGAGTGGCAAGGGGGGTGTGGGCAAGTCGTTGGTCAGCGGTCTGTTGGCCATCGCCCTACGCCGGCAGGGCTACCAGGTGGGCATCTTGGACGCCGATATTACCGGGCCCAGCATCCCCAAGATGTTCTTTCCCGACGGGGCGCGGCTGGGCATGAGTCCTTTGGGGCCGACACCTCCCCAGAGCAAGTCGGGCATCCGAGTGATGTCCGTCAACCTGCTGCTGGAGCAGGAGGATATGGCCGTTATCTGGCGAGGGCCGCTGGTCAGTGGGGCCATCAAACAGTTCTGGGGTGATATCTTTTGGGGCACCCTGGACTATTTGGTGGTGGACCTGCCGCCCGGTACCTCGGATGCTTCGCTCACGGTGATGCAGTCGTTGCCCATGTCGGGCATTGTGCTCGTCAGCTCTCCCCAGGACTTGGCTGGGATGGTGGTCCGCAAAGCGGCCAATATGGCCCAGCAGATGCAAACGCCCATCCTGGGACTGATCGAGAATATGAGCTATTTCGAGTGCCCGGATACGGGCAAACGCTATGAACTCTTTGGGCCGAGCCACGCTGAGGAGACGGCGCAACGGATTGGGGTGCCTTTCCTGGGGCGATTGCCCATCGATCCCGAAATCGCCAAGTTGTGCGATGCCGGGCGCATCGAAGAGTATCAGAGCGAGCTTTTTGCGCCCATCGCCCAGGATCTGGCGCAGAGGACACCACAGGCTCAGACATCGAGCCTTATGCAGGATCACGCCGGGCATTGAGAGGTTGAAGGGAGGGGTGCCAAAGAAAAAGTGTCCGTTTTAAAGCCAACTGACCATCAAGAGAATTGGGGAGGTATTGAAAATGCCCGAGTTTGTCAATCCGTTTAGCGGAAAGGTGCCGGATCGGAAGTTGACCCTGGAAGAACTTGTTCGTGCGATTCGCCTGAATCTGGCCGCAGAACACGAGGCCGTTCACCTCTACATGGCTCATGCAGAGGCCACCGATCATCCTTTGGCCAAAATGGTGTTGATCGATATCGCCAATGAAGAGCGGGTTCATGCTGGGGAGTTTGAACGGCTCCTGCAGATTCTGACCGGCGACGAAGATCGTTGGCTGGCAGAGGGCCGAGAGGAAGTGGACGAGATGGCCGCTGAGTTGGGTATGGCCGAGGGGGAATCCGCAGACACCCCTGCTGAGGCCAAAGAGGAAGCAACCATTGGATCGCTCAAGAGCTGATTTTTTGTTCCTCAAAAGGGACTGATACAATTAACGAGAGGAGAAACCCAAATGGCCAACAAATATCAGGCACGCGAAGATGCGCCTTTTGGTTCCGATGTCTGGGAGATGTTGGATGGCACGATGAAGGAAGTGGCCAAGAGCCGGTTGGTAGGCCGTCGAATCCTGGACACGGAGGGCCCGTATGGTTTGGGGCTGAAAGCGGTGCCCCTGCCCGATAAAGAGACCGAGTCAGGCCTCATCGTCAGCCAGGTTCTGCCGGTGCTGCTTTTGCAGAAGCCGTTTGAACTGGGGACCCGAGATATCGCCAGCTATGAGCGTGATGGGCTCGGTTTGGATACCAACCCCGTGGCAGAGGCTGCCCTGGCTTGCGCCACACTGGAAGACGATCTGATCTTTCGCGGAACGGCCGGTATGCCCGGCCTGTTGACGGTGGAAGGGCCCAGCCGCATGACTTTGTCCTCCTGGGACGAGGTGGGCATGGCGGCTGACGACATTATCCAGGCCATCACCCAGCTCGACAGTGCGGGCTTTCATGGTCATTATGCCCTGGCTCTGACGCCAGCCCGCTACAACCGCCTGTTCCGGCTTTACAAACAGGGCAAGCAGAGCGAGTTAGAGCACATTCAGACGATGGTCACCGAGGGTATTTTCAAGGCACCGACCTTGGAAAGTGATGGGGTGCTGCTGGCGACTAACGTACGGTGTGCCTCCATTGTGTTAGGGCAGGATATGAACATTGGCTTCATTGGGCCGGCAGGGGACAAACAAGAGTTCTCGATCTCTGAGAGCCTGGCGGTGCGTATTCGCCAACCCAAAGCGATATGCATACTGGAAGGGTGAAAGCCACCCTCCTCAGACGTGGTGATGTGAACATAATT
>CAYVLO010000075.1:0-10874 GCA_964452125.1 uncultured Anaerolineaceae bacterium
CAGCCGGATAGGCGCCCGGATCAAAGGGCCGGCCGGTGAGCATTTCATAGAGCGCAATGTAGCGCTGGCTGACCTGTATCTTCAGATCGTTCGTCGCCGGGGGCGGATCGCCGTCGCCCCGATAGCCGCGTTCGGCGTACCACAGGCGCAGGAACTCTTTGTCGAAATTCTCCGGCTCCTGCCCGGCAGCCAGTCGCTCCGAGAAACTGTCGGCCCGCCAAAAGCGGCTGCTGTCGGGGGTGTGGACCTCATCGATGAGCATCACCGAACCGTCGGGCGCGCGGCCAAACTCGTATTTGGTATCGACCAGGATCAGTCCGCTCTGCCGGGCCACCTCCTGCCCCTGTCGGAACAGCGCCAGTGCAGCGGCCTGGACCTGCTCCCACGTCTCTGCATCCAGCAGGCCCTGTTCCACTACCTCGGCGCAGGTGAGGCGCTCGTCGTGCTGGCCCGCCGCCGCTTTGGTCGTGGGGGTGATGATCGGTTCGGGTAGCGGCTGATTCTTTTCCATCCCCTCGGGGAACCGGTAGCCATAGATCTCGCGCTCGCCCAGGGAGTAGCGAACCCACAGCGCTGTCTGGGTGGTGCCGGTGATATAGCCGCGCACCACCACTTCGACGGGCAGCGTCTCGCAGCCACGCACCAGGCTGATATTGGGATCGGGCAAAGCAAGCAGGTGGTTGGGGATGAGGCCTGCCGTCCTTTCGAACCAGAAAGCGCTGAGCTGATTGAGCACCTGGCCCTTGAAGGGCACAGCCATCAGCACCCGGTCAAAGGCCGAGAGCCGGTCGGTGGTCACAATGAGACGGCGGCCATCGGGCAGGGAAAACAGGTCCCGCACCTTGCCCCGGGAACGCTCGTAGGGCCAGGCTACATCCACCGCCGTCAGCGCATGGGAAATTGACTGTCGCAAGGTCTCTGAATCGATCATCGCCCTCTCCTCACATGGGCAGCCTACAGGCTACCTGCGTAACGGACCCCCTGGACAAACAGGGGCAGCCCCAGGTGACCGTCCAACCCCCTCGTCCAGCGCGGATGTTGGTAGGCCAGGATATGATCCTCGGGGTGGGGCATCAGGCCCAACACGTTGCCCTGCTCGTTGCAGAGGCCGGCAATATCGGCCACCGAGCCATTGGGGTTGGCGGGATACTCGGCCTGGCCCCCATCGGCAGCGACATAGACCAGGGCGATCTGCTTATGGGCGCCCAGCCTTGCCAGCACCCCGTCGTCGCCGGGGACAAAACGACCCTCGCCGTGGGCCACAGGACAATAGACAAGTTCTTCCAGGCCCTGGGTGAACACGCAGGGACTCGCGGGATCGGGCCGCAGGTGGACCCAGCGGCACTCGAAGCGATTGGACGCGTTGCGCGTGAGCGTCGCCTGAATCCCATCCCCCGGCGGGCCGGGCAGCCAGCCGCTCTTGACCAAGGCCTGGAAGCCGTTGCAGATGCCCAAAACCGGCTTGCCCGCCTCGATAAAGCGCGCCAGATCGTCCTGGAACAGCCAACGCAGGTCAGAGGCCCACAAACGGCCGGCCCCCAGGTCGTCGCCATAGGAAAAGCCGCCGGGCAGGATCAGCATCTGAAAGCGGTGCAGGCGCCCGGGCGCCTGGTGAAGCTCGTTGACGTGCAGAATCTGGGGCGCGCCGCCAGCCGCTTCTACCGCCCAGGCCGCCTCGTGATCTCGATTGGTACCGGTGGCATGCAAAATGAGCACATTGGGTCGATTCATTGGGACACCTCGGCCGACTGCCAGGCCCGGAGCAGATCGGGGACCGCACCATCGATCACGGGTCGGCCAGCCATGCCTGTGATTCGAACAACGGGAGCGCCCTGCTCCTCGCCGGGTGGCGCGCTGGCCACCGAACCCAGACAGGCAAAGGGTCGCCCGGCCATCATCGCCTCAAAAGCGGTCGAATCCTCGGGGCGAATTTCCACCAGAAAGCGGCCGCTGCTCTCGGCAAAGAGGGCCATGTCGTTGCGGTCGACGTCCGGCGTGCGGGGCAGGTCCGCCAGGCCTAGATCCAGGCCCAGGCGTCCAGCCAGGGCCATTTCGGCCGCAGCCACCGCCAGCCCTCCCTCGGAGCAATCGTGGCAGGCGCGGACCAGGCCCGCGCCCATGGCCCGGTGCAGGGCGCGCATCGTCTCGATGGCATCGGGCACCGGCGCCGGCACGTGGCTGCCCAGCGCGCCGTGCAACCGGTGGTAGAGAGACCCACCCAGCTCGGCCCGGGTCTCCCCGACAATGTAGAGCAGGTCCCCCGCTTCTTTCAAATCCATCGTCACGGCCTGGCGCACGTCGGGCACCAACCCCAGGGAAGAGATGAGCAGCGTCGGCGGAATGGCGCGCTTGGCCCCCTGGGGGTCCACATATTCGTTATTCAGGCTGTCCTTGCCCGAGATAAAGGGCGCGCCATAGGCCAGCGCCGCATCGTGGCAGCCCTGCACCGCGCGCACCAGCCCGCCCAACCGGTCAGGCAGGCGGGGGTTGCCCCAGCAAAAGTTGTCCAGCAGCGAAATTCGGTCGGGATCGGCGCCCACACAAACGACATTCCGCAGAGCCTCATCGATCACGGCCCAGGCCATGGCATAGGGGTCCACGCGCCCATAGTGGGGGTTGATGCCGCAACCCAGCGCCAATCCCCGCCAGCCGTCGGTGTTCAGGGGTTTGAGAAGGGCGGCATCCGAGGGGCCGTCGTCGGCTGCGCCGGTCATCGGCTTGATAAAAGTGGCGCCCTGCACCTCGTGATCGTAGCGGCGGATGACGGCCTCTTTGCTGGCTACGTCGGGATGGGCCAGCAGGCGCAGCAGGGTTGCCGTCCCATCGCCCGGCGCGACCAGCTCAGGTTCCGGGAGATCGGGCGGCGTCCAGATGGCGCGCAGGGTATCCCGCGACCATCCGTCGTGGAGGAATTTCATATCCAGGTCGGCGACGACCTGCCCGCCATACTGGACGCGCAGCCGCCCATCGCCGGTAAATCGGCCAATGGTGGTCCATTCCACGTCCAAACCGGCGCAGATGGTCTGCAAGCGCGGCAGGTGCTCGGGCGGCACGGCCAACACCATGCGTTCCTGGGCCTCCGACAGCCAGATTTCCCAGGGTCGCAGGCCCGGATATTTCAGGCGAACCTCCTGCAACTCGACATCGACACCGACGTGCTGGCCCATCTCCCCCGCTGCCGAAGCAAAGCCCCCGGCCCCGCAGTCGGTGATGGCCGTGTACAGGCCCTCGTCGCGGGCCCTCATCACCGCCTCCAACACGGCCTTTTCGACGATGGGATTGCCGATCTGAACCACGGTACCCACGGTGGCGCCGGTCTCGTGGGTGAGTTCGGCCGAAGAAAAGGTCGCGCCGTGCAGGCCATCGCGACCCGTCCGCCCGCCCAGCGCGACGCACAGATCGCCGGGGCGAGGCTCGCGCCGATGCACTCCCTTGGGCGCCAGGCCCACACACCCGCAGTAAACCAGCGGGTTGGCCACATAATCGGCATCGTAGAGAATCGCGCCCGAGACGGTGGGAATGCCCATCTTGTTGCCGTAATCCTCAATGCCCGCCACGACTCCCTGGGCGATCCGCCGGGGATGCAATACCCCCTCGGGGATCTGTTCGGCCGGCAGATCGGACGGGCCAAAGCAGAGGATATCGGTGTTGGCAATGGGCCGGTGCGAGACGCCGATGACATCGCGGATGACGCCCCCTACTCCCGTATTGGCCCCACCAAAGGGCTCGAGGGCCGAGGGATGATTGTGGGTCTCGACCTTGAACGAGACCTCGTGCCGGTCGTCGAATTCGACCACGCCCGCATTGTCCACAAAGGCCGACCGCACCCAGGGCCGGGCCAGCGCTTCGGTGGCGGCGCTGATGTAGGTCCGAAGCAGGCCAGAAATGGTCTCGTCGTAGGGCGGTTGGGGCTGCTCGCCGCTGGGCAACCAGCGGGCCATCCCCCCCTGGCAGGTATAGTCGATCTGCGCCTTGAAGGTCTTGTGCTGGCAGTGCTCCGACCATGTTTGGGCCAGCGTCTCCAACTCCACGTCAGTGGGGGGGCGGCCCAGCCGGGCGAATTCGTCGCGGATGGCTCGCATCTCGGACAGGGACAGAAAGAGGACCCGCTCGACGCTCAGACGAACCAGTTCGTCATCGCTGAGGTGCTGGAGCGGCACCACCTCCATTACGGTGCTGGATTCGGCCTGGGGCGCAAAGGCAGGCCGCATCGGGCCCAGGGTGTAAGATTGGATGACGTCGTTGCACAGCAATTGCCGGGCGATGGTGTGCAGGTCGCCTTCAGACGGCGCTCCCTCGAACGTATAGCGCCGGCCGGTGGCGGCCGACTTTAGCCCCGCCAGGCCCAAAAGGTGCGCCCGGCGGAGTAGATTGTCGGCCACTGGATCGGTCACACCGGGGTGGTAGCCCACTTCGACCACCCATTCAGCGCCGTCGATGCCCCGCGGTCCATCGCTGGCTCGACGGCGATACCCCTCAACGATGGGGTCGACCAGCAGCTCGGCAGCAAGACGCTCCACGTCAGACGCAGAAAGGGTGCCTTGGAGAAAATAGAGGTCGCTCACATGAACCTGATGAACGGAATTCAGGTCCAGACGTTCGATTTGGGCCAGGAGATCGAGGGCCCGCCCATCGGGCAAGGGACTCGACCAATAGACTTTAATGCAGGTTTCCAGATTTCCTCCCCCATCCGGGCATTGGACCAGAGTCGAGATCAAAGAAACGAGGGGTGGAAGGCGTCGTGGGATTGGCCCTGCCAGGCTGTCATTCTGGTGAGATGTGCTGGTTGTAGAGCGCCATCGTTGGCATTGGCCGCGGTTACAGACATTGTGGCCGCTCGAATTATATATGAAGGGCAAGGAACGGTCAAATGCCACCACAGACGGGGCGCGCCGATCGCCCGCACAATCGGGGCGCCCCGGCCCATTGGCAGCCTTGGGACATGCGTGTTATAATACGGTCCATGCGACAGGCCTGCCCGATCGAACAGCAACAAGCAGGAAACCAGGAGGCGCAGATTGACCTCAGACCCAAACTTTGACCATCAGCGAGCCCCATGGCCAGAAGGCAGTGAGGCCGAACCAGTCTGGACCTATCGGGGCTACCACCTGAAATCGAGCGAGTTCACCACGGCTATGGTGCACCTCTTCCGCGCCGAAGTCCAGCGCGCCAACGTGTGGCGGCAAAGGCTGGATACCACCACCAATTGGGCCGTGGTAACCACCGGCGCGGCCATTTCCTTTGCCTACAGCCGCACCGACGTGCAGGACCACCGGCTGATCATCCTGAATGTATTGTTGGTGACCCTCTTTTTGTACATCGAGGCCCGCCGCTATCGCTATTACGAGCTGTGGAGCTATCGCGTGCGGCTCATGGAGACCGATTTTTTCGCCACGATGCTGGTACCTCCCTTCCATCCAGCCTCCGATTGGGCCGAGAGCCTGGCCGAAAACCTGCTCCACCCCCAGTTCCCGATTTCCATGTTGGAAGCGCTGGGTCGCCGCCTCCGTCGGAACTTTATCTGGATCTATTTCATCCTGGACCTGGCCTGGCTGTCCAAGGTCTGGTTGCACCCCAATCCAGCGGCCTCCTGGCAAGAATTCCTGTCGCGGGCGTCTATCGGCCAGGTGCCGGGCGAACTGGTTCTGGCGGCAGGCATCCTGCTAAACGGCCTCCTGGTGTTGATCGGCATATTGACCGTCGGTCTGCAAAGGGCAAGCGGCGAGGTGTTGCCGCGCTATGGGGACTTTCACCTACCCGGTCTCTTTGGTCGGGCCGAAGTCGCGAAAAAACCGACCGGGTGGCGCGCCTGGTTCCGCCCCAGCCGCTCACGGCAGAAGCTGTTGGCCTACGTCATCACCGATCAGGCCCACGCAGTATCCGATTGCATCTTGCAACAAATGAACCGGGGGGTGACAGCTCTGTCGGGAACCGGCATGTACACCCAACGTCCCCATTCCATTCTGATGATCGCCCTGACGGTTACCGAGGTGGCCCAGCTCAAGTCGCTGGTCAACCAGTCAGACCCCAACGCCTTTCTGATCGTATCCCCCGCTCAGGAGATTCTGGGCAAGGGCTTTGCCCCTATCATCGAAGAGGAAGAGGAAGAGGACACCCCCTTCGATTCTACTCTGAGACGATGATCTCAAGAAAGGGTGGTGGGAAGACGGCACTGCTGGGGACCTCACACAAAATCTGTCGACAAAAGGAATCGGTCTCATGGAAGCCCAACACACACCATCATCCATCGATACCCAAGTCCAGGCCATCCTGTCTCAGATCCTGTCGGGAGCGCAGGCCGTGCTGGGCAAGGCGTTTGTCGGCATGTACCTCACCGGTTCACTGGCGACCGGAAGCTTCAAACCGGGCCGCAGCGACATCGACTTTGTCGTCGTCACCGATGGCGAGTTGGACCCGGACCAGATCGACGCATTGGCCGCGATGCACGGTCGACTGGCTTCCGGCAGCTCCGAGTGGTCACTCGGGCTGGATGGCTCCTATATTCCCCAACAGGCTCTGCGCCGCTACGATCCCGCCCATACCCGACACCCAACCATCGGCGTGGGCAGCGAATTTGCCATCGGCCAGCACGGCCCCGATTGGATTGTGCAGCGGTACATCCTCCACGAGCAAGGGCTGGCTCTGGCTGGCCCGCCACCCAAAAGCCTGATCGACCCAGTGGGGCCCGACGACCTGCGGCGCGGGGTGCAGGGCACACTGGAAGAATGGTGGGCGCCGCAGCTTGACGATCCCCACCGCTTGCAGAGTCGGGAATACCAGGCCTACGCCGTCCTGACCATGTGCCGCGGGCTCTATACCCTGCATCATGGCCTCATTGCCTCCAAGCCGGTCGCAGCCCGCTGGGCTCAGCAGGTTCTGGGCGAGCCGTGGACAGGCCTCATCGAGCGCGCCCTGGCCTGGCCCGATGGATGGCAGCCCGACGCATTTGAGGATACGCTGTCGCTCATCCGGGAGACGATTGAGCGGGCTCGAAAAATTGAGGCGCCGAACACAGATTTTTAGGCATACCGCTCCCTCTCCAACGAGAAAACGACATCGTTTCACTGCCACATCGTGTCCCTGGACCGCGAAAAGGCGATGTTGGAAGGTCGGGAAAGGCAAAGGGAGAGGAAAACCCAAGAATGCACAAGGCCGAATCGGAGAAATTCACCACGATCCGGCCCTTTTTCTTTGACAAAGACGCCTTTTTCGCCGTCTCTGAGTATTATAAGACAGTTTAGATTATGGAAAGTTTCTATATTTATCAGGCTGTTTCATCTGATTTTGACCCTTATTTGTCCCTTAAAATACTTTTTAGGTCGATCTCCTGCAGAAACCTTATGTCTACAAGTGGTTGAAAACGGCACAAAGGATCAAACAAGAGCAAAAACAACTTGATATAGAAGCCCATAAAAGGTGAGGGGTGGGCCGCCACTCCAAATTTGATAGTGAGGGGGATCCGACATTGCTGGCGTGGTCGGCGTGGCTCGCGGTTCAGGCGCTACCCGCCGGCTGGCAACCACAGGTTGCGCCGAACCGGCGGGTGCATGTTGGGGCTGGCGTGAGTCAAATCGAGAAATCAGGCTTTGCGGGCGGCAAAGATGAGGTCGCCACTGCTCTCCGAGTCAAACGCAGAGCCATCGCAGCCGCCATATACCGTCAAGTCGGTGAACCCGGACCCCTTCAGACTGGCCTCCAGGCCCTCTCGAAAGAGGGGGCGTAGCAACGTAAACTGGACGTCTTGCTGCCAATCTCCTCCGCTCCGGCGCAAGCGGATCATATTGAAGGTGATGCGATCTGGGTTCATATCGTAGAACCGCAAAAAAATCCACTCCCGATCCCCGTCCTTGTGGGATTGAGGCGGCATAAATCGCTCGTTTTGAGCATACACAAGATCGAAATTTCGGCTCTGGGTGATGAGCAGGCCGCCCGGCCGGAGCACGGCAGCGAAATCCCGCAGAGCCCGTTCGAGATCTTGGTCTGTGAGCAAGTGAGGCAGCGAGTTTCCCAGGCACAGCAGCGCATCAAAGGTCCGGCCCAATGAAGCCAATTCCCCAAACCCTGCTACACCAAACTCGACCGGAAGGCCCGCGCGACTGGCATTGATCCGAGCTTGCTCGATCATGGCCTCGCTCAAGTCGACGCCCACCACCTGATAGCCCCGCTGCGCCAGGGCCAATGCGTGATGGCCCGTGCCGCAGGCAGTGTCGAGGACGCGGATGGCCCCTTGCTCTGCCAGGAGCCTATCGAGAAAGGGCAGCTCGTGGGCCAGCCGCCCTTCCCAATTCACAAAGCGATCATAGTCGGAAGCCAAAGCATCATACAGAGGTACTGTGTTCATACACCTGTTCCTTCTCAGGGGGCCGGACATGTTTCAGGCGTTCGTACGCCTCCAACCCAATGCACTCCACTGCCGATTTGCACCAATCGATGCACGATGCCCCTCGCTCCTTGCTCACCCACAGATTACAATGGGGGCAGCGCGCCAGAAGTTCATCGGACCAGATCTCCATCTCCTGGCCACAATGCGGGCAGTCAACATACTCGGGTCGCGCCTCCTTGAACAAAATGGCGCCCGGGCAACCAGTCAACATCTTGAATTCCTTTCCACGTCAAACAATCACCAATCCCGTTTTTCGGGAAAAAATTCCCACCCGAGCCCCAGGCTGAACCGGCATCGCCCAACACTCCTCGGGGCTGAGGGTGCTATCGGCCGCCATCAAGTACCCCAGGGCCATCGGGTAGGTCGAGCGAGGGAGCAACCTCCCATTGAGAAAGACATTGCTGATCTCTTCGGGCGTGATGCCCAAACGGTGCAATACCTGTCCCAGGGTCTCGCCCTCCCCCGTTGCAAGCTGAACCGGAGCGCCCGGCGCGGAGATCGAACCGCGCGCCTGATTGTGCAATCCGCCAAACAACCGTACCTCGATCAAAACATACCTCCCAAACAGCTCTTGAAGACTGGCTTTATTGTACCACAAATTGTCATAGCGTCTATGATTTTTATCAGGCGGTGAAACCACGATCCTGAGAGATCAAACAGGGCCCGGCGGTTATCCGCCGAGCCCTGCTGTTATCCCCAAGAGCTTGGAGTTCTACTCGTGGATCCAGTCATCCACGGCCCGGCGATAATCGAGAAGCTCCTCCTCTGAGAAAAAGAGCGAGATCTCATGGGCAGCCGTCTCGGGCCCATCGGAGCCATGGACCAGGTTGCGCCCTACCTCCAGCCCGAAATCGGCGCGGATGGTGCCCGGTGACGCGTTGGCCGGATTGGTGGCGCCCATCGTGTTGCGCACGATCTGGATGGCATCCTTTCCCTCAATCACGGCAACCACCACGGGTCCGCTGGTGATATACTGGATCAGGGGCTCGTAGAAAGACTTGCCTTTGTGCACTGCATAGTGACGGGCGGCCAACTCGGGTGAGATCTGAATCAGCTTGAAACCTGCAAATCGCAGTCCTCTCTGTTCAAAGCGGGTCAAAATGGGGCCGATGAGCCCCCGTTGCACGCCATCGGGTTTGATGATGACCAGTGTACGTTCCACGTTGTCTCCTTGTATCCTTGTTGTTTAGGAGCGCATGAGCGCTTCGCGGGCTCGCCGGTACATCTCGAGCGCTTCATCCAGTTGCCCTTCTTGCACGTAGGCGTCCCCCAGCAATTGGCGAACTCGGGCCAGAGCGACATTCTGCTGGTCCATAATCTGCAGGTCCTCGATAACCGCGGGCAGGAATTTGCGCGTCGTGATGAGCTTCTCATACTGGTTCAGGGCACCATCCCAGTCTTGAACCTCCTGGGAGGCCCGCGCCAGGTCCAGGCGCACCTTGTGGTTGCGTGGGCTGCCCTTGAGTTCTGTCGCGAGTTTCTCGACCATCAAATGGGCCGGGGATTTTTCCTCAGGCTGGACCGGCGGCGCGACCGCGGGCTCGACAACGGCGGGTTCTTCTACTTCTGGTTCAACGTCCATCTCGGGCGCCATCTCGATAATGGCGGGCTCTTCCACCTTTGGTTCAACCTCCATCTCTGGCGCCATCTCGACCACAGTGGGTTCTTCTGGCGCCAGCTCAACGGCGGGCTCCTCTACCTCAGGTTCAACCTCCACCTCAGGCGCCATTTCGACAAGGGCGGGCTCTTCCACCTCAGGTTCAACCTCCACCTCAGGCGCCATTTCGACAAGGGCGGGCTCTTCCACCTTTGGTTCAACCTCCATCTCTGGCGCCATCTCGACAAGGGCGGGCTCCTCTACCTCAGGTTCAACCTCCGTCTCGGGCGCCACCTCGACAAGGGCGGGCTCTTCCGCTACCACTTTGGCCATGGCAGGCTCTTCGACATCAGGCTCCGACTGGACTTTCTCTGCAGACCATCGCTCTGGTGTCTCTTCCGTGAGATCGACCGACTCGGTGGCTAGCGCCAGATCTTGCAGCCAGTCGGGTACTCCTTCCCCGGGCATCTGATCCTCTTCAGGCACTGCCTCCGGTTCCTCCAGTGACTCAAAGGCTTCACCCTCTCGGGCAGCCAACACTTTGGCTTCTACCGGCGGCACATCGGGCTCTTGGGCCTTCTCGGGCACGGACGCTTCGACCGTGGGCGGCTGCTCCTCAGGCATGAGTGCTTTGACCCAATCGGGGATCAGTTCCTCGTGCTGAGCCGCCAAATCTTCGGGCGACATTTCGGCCATGGCTACTTCCAAATCGGATTCGTCCAGGATGCCCGCCTCTACCAGGGCTCGCAGGCTGTCGGGCGCCCCGGATCTGACGGGCGGCGTTTCTTCAGCCAGGATAGATTCTTCCTCCAGGCTCTTGAGCCAGTCGGGCAACTCCGCTTCTTCGACCTCAGCCTCAGCCTCAGCGACCGGCTCGGTCACGACCGGCTCGGC
>CAYVLO010000076.1:0-10693 GCA_964452125.1 uncultured Anaerolineaceae bacterium
CGGACGTGTAGGGGCGACGGCATCGGGGCAGGGGATTGAGCTCCGCAGCCGTTTTCGTCCGCCGCAACCAGGAGCCCACCGTGGGCCGCGATGGTCGGGACGGGCCAGCGGGCGAGGCATTCCCACGGAACCTGGACCGGGACGGCGCCCTGCACCCGGTCACAGGCTGTGGTGGGCCCAACTCCCACCGGGAATGCCGTCGCCCCTACAACGCGCATTCGGGACGGGCGCGGGAACGACGGCGTGGCTGTCATTCCTCGCCCCAACGCAACCCCCTCTCGCGATTCCCAGATCGGCGCAATCATGGTATAATGCGCCTGCCCCAATGAGGTTGGCGACGCATTGGGGCGATCATGCAGCAAGCCAGGGACGCCCTGTGGCCGCGCGTCCCGAGGGCGCAGGGAGGCAACTCATGTTGAATTTCTTTCACAGCAGCCTATCGACGCTGGATCCCGCCGTGGCGCAGCTCATCGACTATGAAGCCGAACGCCAGGCGCGGAAACTGATCCTGATCCCCTCCGAGAGCCAGGCCCCGGCTGCCGTGCGCGAAGCCCTGGGTTCCGTCTTTCAGAACATCTATGCCGAAGGTTATCCCGACCCCGGCATCCACGGCGCCACCCAGGACGAGATCCTGGACTATGAGACCCAGTTGGCCTTCTATCGGCGCTATTCCGACCTGCGCTACTACAAGGGGGTCGAGTACGTCAACATCGTCGAGTCGCTGGCCCAACGACGGGCGGCAGAAGCCTACGCCACCCCTGCAGTTCCCCCGGAAGAGATCTGGGCCAACGTGCAACCCCTTTCTGGATCTCCGGCCAACAGCGCCGTCTATGCCGCGTTGGTGCCTCCCGGCAGCGTGGTCATGGGCATGGACCTGCTCCACGGCGGGCACCTGACCCACGGCAGTCCGGTGAATCGCTCGGGCAAGCTCTACAAGATCGTCTCCTACGGCATCGACCCCAAAACCGAGCGGCTGAACTATGAGGCCATCGAACAACTGGCCCTCGAGCACCGCCCCAAGATGATCATCACCGGCTACACCTCGTACCCGTGGATGCCCGATTTCGCCCGGTTCCGCCAGATTGCCGACCGGGTGGGCGCCTATCTGCTGGCCGATATCTCGCACATCGCCGGCATGGTCGCTGCCGGGGCCGTGCCCGGCCCCATCGGGCACGCCCACGTCACCAGCTTTACCACCCACAAGACGCTGTACGGGCCGCGCGGCGCCTGCATCCTCACTACCGACAAGGCCCTGGCCCAAAAGATCGACAACGCGGTCTTTCCCGGCGAGCAGGGCGGCCCCCACGTAAACACCATGGCCGGCATGGCAGTCGCCTTTCAAATTGCCCACACCGCCGAGTTTGCCCAACTCCAGCGCCAGGTGGTGGACAACGCCCAGCATTTGGCCGCCGAGTTGCGGCGCCACGGCCTGCGCATCCCCTACGGGGGCACCGACACCCACATGCTGCTGGTGGATTGCAAGAGTGTGCGCGCCCCCGCGGGGGTCAGCCCCGATGGCAAGCGGGGCACGCCACTGATGGGCGATAGCGCAGCCCGCATCCTCGATTTGGCGGGCATCGTCCTCAACCGCAACACCATTCCCGGCGACCGCAGCGCCCGCAACCCCAGCGGCATCCGCATGGGCACCCCCTGGGTCACCCAGCGCGGCTTTCGGGCCCCCGAAATCGAGCGCCTGGCCGAGATCATCGCCCACGCGCTCAAAGCCATGGAGCCCTATGCCTATGCCGGGCGGTTCGGGCCGGTCTACCGGGCCAAAGTGGCCTTTGACGTGTTGGAACAGGCCAAACGGGATGTGGTCGACCTGGCCTGTTGTGTCGACCTGGGACCCGATTATGTCCCCAGTGGCTACCCGCACCACTATTTCATGTACAAACCGACCCGCGATCCCGGCGGCGATTGGGACATCGTCGAGATCGAGGGGGCGCGGGCCCGCGGCTTTTGCAACGTAGCCATGACCAACGACGTGTACGCCCTCAAGGCGGGGGACAGCCAGCCGACGTGGATCTTGGAGCCCGATGGGCAGCTCATGAGCCCCGGCGTGCTCAAGCGGCCCGGCCCCGAATCCACCCGCCTACAACTGCTGATCCCGAAATCGGCCGAACCGCGGGTGGCCCATTGGTTCCGCTCCCTGTCGGATGGCTTTGTGCAGATCGATCCCGACGACGTGTTCGCCAAAGCGCCGGGGCCGGTCGTGGTTCGCCGCTTGCCCCACCAGGTGGCCGACGCGTGGGACCAGCACCCACCCGCTCCCGAATCCTTTGCCGACGAATCGTCGGGGTGGGCCTTTCACAAGCCCTATTGGATCGGCCAGGTCGCCCGCGCCAGCGCCCCCGGCGGGCTGGAGGCGCTGCCTCCCTTTGCCTGGCATGAGCCCGAGGAAGGAGACCTCAAGCACACCCCGCTGTTCGATTTCCATAGGCGGGCGGGCGCCAAGTTCGCGCCATTTGCTGGGTACGACATGCCCATTCAGTACGACACCGTGCAGGAGGAACACCAAACTGTGCGCCAGGCCGCCGGCCTGTTTGACGTCAGCCACATGGGACTGTTCGAATTCAGCGGCGAGAACGTCCACCTGTTCCTCAACACTCTCACCAGCAACGACATCTCGCTCCTCGGCGTGGGGCAATCGCAATACTCTTTTCTGTTGGATCACCAAGGCCACGTCCTCGACGACGTCATGATCTACCGCCTGGCGGACAGCCGCTATTGGATGGTGGTCAACGCCGCCAACAACGACAAGGACTGGGCCTGGATCAACGCCGTCCGCGAGCGCAAGGTGATGATCGATCCCCAGCGCCCCTGGTCCCGCGCCCTGGGCACCGAGACGGTGATCGTCCGCGATATGCGGGCTGCCGAACGGGGGAGCGACATGCGCGTCCAAGTGGCCTTGCAGGGCCCCCGATCCCGCGACATCCTGCTGTCGATGATCGAAAAGGATGACCCGCTCCGCGATTCACTGCTGGAATTAAAGCGGAGCGAAATCATGCACGGCGCTCTATTGGGGTACGACCTCTACCTGGCGCGAACCGGGTACACCGGCGAGCCGATGGCGTTCGAGATCTTTTGCCACCCGGCCACGCTCCCGGCGCTGTGGCATGCGCTGCTGGCGGCGGGCCAACCCTTGGGCCTGCAGCCAGTGGGCCTGGCCGCCCGCGATAGCCTGCGCATCGAGGCCGGATTGCCCCTGTACGGCCACGAGTTGGCCGGCCCGCTGGACCTCAACCCCGCCGACGCCGGATTCGCACCCTATGTAAAGCTGTATCAGCCCTTTTTTGTGGGCAAGTCGGCCTACGTGGCCCACGAGTCGGAGCGCGAATCGCGCCTCGTCCGCTTCCAGGTGGAAGCAGAGCGCACCCGGGTGCCGCGACAGGGCGACATTGTCGTGAATCGCAAAGGCCGGATCGTCGGCGCCGTGACGAGCGGCTCCATCAACGGAGACGGGCGGCTGATTGGCCTGGCCTATGTGCAACAGGCCTATTCTGAGCGGAACACGCCCCTGGGCATCTTCCAGGTCGAGGCCAAGAGCTGGACCAACAAGCCGCTGGACGAACTGAAAACCGGCGACAGGATCCAGTTGCACGACGACATCACAGTCATTCAACGCTTTTTGAACAAACAGACCTAGCGCCTGACGAGGAATTTGACAGACAAGAAAACCAGGGGGAGCCAGGGTCCCTGCCACATCAGGGAGGAAGAACCGTGCGGGGCCCTATCCAAAGGTGAATCACCATCAGGAGGAATTCGGCCATGGCCGACCAAGTCTTTATCCAGAATATTGCCGACGCAGTGGGCAAAACCATCACCATCAAAGGCTGGCTTTATGCCAAAACCGGCAAGGGCAAGCTCCAATTTTTGCAGGTGCGCGACGGAACCGGCATTGTCCAGTGTGTGGTCTTAAAAAAAGAGGTATCGCCGGAGGTCTTTGAACGGGCGCGACAAGTGAGCCAAGAGTCGTCCATCATGGTCACCGGCACCGTGCGGGCCGACGAGCGGGCGCCCGGCATCCCGGGCGGTATCGAGATGGACGTCCACGATCTGGAGACGGTCCAACTCGTGACCGGCGAATATCCCATCGCGCCCAAAGAACACGGTATCGACTTTCTGATGCAGAACCGACACCTGTGGATCCGTTCCTCGCGGCAGTGGGCCGTGCTCCGCGTGCGCGCCACCATCATCGGCTCGATCCGCGAATGGCTGGACGACCACGGCTTTATCCTGATGGACACGCCGATCCTGACGCCCGCGGCGTGCGAGGGCACCACCACCCTGTTCGAGACCG
This sequence comes from uncultured Anaerolineaceae bacterium, assembly GCA_964452125.1. Taxonomy (GTDB): domain Bacteria; phylum Chloroflexota; class Anaerolineae; order JAAYZQ01; family JAAYZQ01; genus CAZNQW01. The sequence continues at coordinate 4,301 of CAYVLO010000076.1, forward strand.
ACTATCATGGCACGCCCGCCTATCTGAGCCAGAGTGGCCAGCTTTACAACGAGGCCAATATCATGGCCTTTGGCCGCGTCTACTGCTTTGGCCCCACCTTTCGCGCCGAGAAATCCAAAACGCGACGCCACATCCAGGAATTCTGGATGGTCGAGCCCGAAGCCGCTTATGTCGACCTGTGGGGCAATATGGAGATCCAGGAGCAGTTTGTCAGCCACGTGGTGCAGACGACCTTGCGCGAGCGGGCCAAGGAACTTGAACTCCTGGAACGGGATTTGAGCCGCCTGGAAAAGATCGAGCCGCCCTTCCCCCGGCTCCATTACGACGACGCGGTCGAGATGATCAACCGGGCGGCAGCCAACGGTGTGCGTGTGCCCCCCAACGACGAGCCCGTCTCGCCCATCGAGTGGGGAGAGGACTTTGGGGCGCCCCACGAGACCTATGTGGCCGCGCAATTCGAGAAACCGGTGTTCGTCCACCACTATCCCACCCAGGCCAAGGCCTTTTACATGGCCCAGGAACCCGATCGGCCCGAGGTCTGCCGCTCGTCCGACCTGCTGGCGCCCGAGGGCTATGGCGAGATCATTGGCGGCGGCGAACGGTCCAGCGACCTGGCCTTTCTGGAGGCCCAGATCGAGCGCCACGGACTGCCGCGCGAAGCCTACGAGTGGTATCTGGACCTGAGGCGCTACGGGTCGGTGCCCCACAGTGGCTTTGGCCTGGGCGTCGAGCGCACGGTGATGTGGATCTGCGGCCTGGACCACATCCGCGAGACGATCCCCTTCCCTCGCCTGTTGGGGCGGATCTATCCCTGAGCCTCGACCCCTCTGAAACCCGACGACAAGGCGCCGCTCCCGCCTCGGGGGCGGCGAGCATTGGGAAGCCAGGCCGGGTAGGGGCGAGGCATCGCCGCAGGCGCTTGGGCCGCGCAGCCGATGCCGTCTACCGCAACCAGGACCATTCAGTAGGCAATGACCTGGGCGATGCCTCGCCCACCTTGGGCACCGTGCAGACAGGGGCGGGCGAGGCATTCCCAGGGACCCTTGGGTGAGACATCGGGTACACGCGGAGTGGTCCCTCCGTTGGGACGCAATCGTTTTCGGAATGCCTCGCCCCTACGGTGCGCTTTCGTGATGGGATCTGCAAAGCGATAATGCAGCGCTACTCGTCTTGGTTTTCGGGGTCCTTGGCGGGTTCTTGAGCGACTTGAGGGATAGGCAGGACAAAGGGCTCCTTGACGGGTCCCCACCCGCCGCTTTCGCCGCCCGTCATCTGCCAGACGTGAATCATGCGGTGAAAGCTCGTAAACAGGGCCGTCGCAGCCAGAACCACGAGCCCGATCAAGACCTGGTTCAGAATCATGGCCACAATCATCAGGGCCACCCGGAGCGGGCGCCCCATAAAGCCCACCGTGCACGACACCCCCACGGCTTCGGCGCGGGCACGCGTATAGCTGACCATCAGCGAGGCGACGGTGACCACCAGAATCAGGGGGATCTCGATGGCGCCGCCCACGCGGGCATAGTAGATGATCAGGCCCAGAAAGACAATCGACTCCTCAAAGCGGTCGATGGTCGAATCGAGAAAGGCGCCAAAGCGGCTGACCTTGCCGCTCACACGGGCCAGGGTCCCGTCCAGGGCGTCGCACAGGGCCGCCACGACATAGGCCAGACCCGCCCATTGAATGTGGCCCAGGGCTGCCAGGACGGCGACACCAATCGTCAACAACAATCCCAGATAGGTGATTGCGTTGGGCGATAGGTTCCACCGGGCCAAAAACCGACCCACCGCCTCGAGCGCGGGGCGGGTGACTTCGCGGGCCTTTTTTTCTACGATCGACATGGGTTCGTGTCCTTTGGGTTCAAAGGGTCCTCTACGGAATTTGGGGGATGGACGCCCCGACCTGGTCCATCGGCCACACGGGCGCGGCCACCAGCCATTGTTCCGGGTGCTGGGAGATGACCCTCTCGAGAATCTCGATAATCTGACGCATGCCTGCCGCTACATCGCTTTCCAGATCGCCCGTCCGCGCCAGTTCTAGCTCGGGCTCGATCCGCGCGAGAAAGGTGTTGTCGGGATTCCGGTAGGCGAACCCGGGCACAATGGCCGCCCCCGTGCGCAGCGCCAGGCGGACCGGCCCATCGGCGAGCAGGGCGGGTTTGCCAAAGAACTCGAGCATCCGCGAGTTGTCGGCAATCCCCCGGTCGCAGGGCAGGCCCACAATCTCATTCCGGCGCAAGGCTCGATACATTTCCAACAGCACGCCGTCGGCTGGGATGATCCGCACGCCGTGAGATTGGCGCAGCCGCTGGGTGTACCGAAACAGCCGCTCAGGACGCACATGCTGAGCCGGGCCCATGATCGGCAGACCGAGGAGCATAGGCACTTGGGCTATGAGGTCCACGTTGCCAAAGTGGGCCGACGCCAGGATGACGCCCTTTTTCCGCGCCAACGCCGCTTCCAGGTGCTCCTGCCCCTGGATCTCGGTCAGCCGCAGGATCTCTTCCCCCGACAATCTGCTGACCTGAAAGAGATCGTAGTGGCCTTTGGCAATGTTCTGGCATACGCCCCGCACCACGGCCTGAACCCTCTCCTCATCGGCATCGGACCCGAGCACGTGGCGCATATTGTGGGTGAGGATCCGTCGCAGGTCCGGAGATGCTCGATAGAGGAGCGCGCCGGCTCTTTCGGCAAGCCGATACCCAACCGATGGGGGCAAGGGGCCAGTCAGGGCTCCCAGAAGTCGATAGGCTCCGTATGTAAGGAAATCGCGCACCAGGATCCTTCCTTCTGCAGGTTGACCGGCTGCATCTTACCCCAAAAGGCCCCCACTGTCAAGCTTGCCAAAGTGGATAATTTATGTTACAGTAGGTTGGCAGTAGGTCCACTGGGGAGAAATCTGCATGAAACTGGCCATCGCGCACGCGTGGGATCTCGCCGTGAGCGACGCCAAGGCGCTGCAAGTCAGGCTGGCGACCCAGATGATCACCCAGACCACCTTCGATCCGGCCGAATTGCAGACCGTGGCGGGCGTGGATGTGAGTTATCGCCAAGGCGTGGCTCGGGCAGCAGTGGTCGTGCTCGACCTTGCCACTCTAGCGCCCGTGGATTGGGCGCGAGCCGAGCGGCCCATTTTCTTTCCCTATGTACCCGGCCTGCTCACCTTCCGAGAGGGACCCGCCGTGCTGGCGGCCCTGGAAAAGCTCACAATCTGGCCCGATCTCCTGATCTTTGACGGTCATGGATTGGCCCACCCCCGTCGATTCGGTCTGGCGGCTCACATGGGGGTGCTTCTCGACCAGCCCAGCATCGGCTGCGCCAAGTCGCGATTGATCGGCCAGCATATCGAACCGGACGATACCGTGGGCCATTGGGTGCCCCTCTATGATCAAGGCGAAATCATTGGCGCCGTGCTGCGCAGCCGGCGCGGAGTCAAGCCCCTGTATGTGTCGATCGGTCACCGGATAGACCTGGAAACGGCCATCGAGATCGTGCTGCGCTGCACAGGCCGCTTTCGCTTGCCCGAGACGACCCGCCTGGCCCATCGCCTGGCAGGTGGAGCCGAGATCGAGATGGCGATCCCGCCGGGCGCGCCGCACCGCGAGCCATCTCGCTAGAAAGAAGGAACCATGCCTTTGGAAGACGAGATTCAGCGCGCCGCCGAGTTGATCCGCCAATCACGCCACATGGTGGCCTTTACCGGAGCCGGCCACAGCACCGCTTCGGGCATCCCCGACTTTCGCAGCCCCGATTCAGGCCTGTGGGCACAGGCCAATCCCATGTTGGTGGCCTCCATTTGGGCCTTTCGCCTGAACCCCAAGGTGTTCTACAATTGGATCCGCCCGCTGGTACCCCTCCTGGTGAACGCTTCTCCCAATGTAGCCCACTTTGCCCTGGCCAATCTGGAATCGGCAGGCTATGTGAAGGCCGTGATTACCCAGAACATCGACGATCTTCACCAAAAAGCAGGATCGCGTCGAGTCCTGGAACTGCATGGCCACCTGCGCAAAGCCACCTGCGTCCGCTGCTATCGGCAAGAACCCGTGGATGCAGACATGATGCAGGCCATCTGCGAGGGCAAGATCCCCCACTGCGCCTGCGGCGGCGTGCTCAAGCCCAACGTCATCCTCTTTGGCGAGCAACTGCCCTGCCAGGTGTTCAACGACGCCACAGCCGAAATCCACCAATGCGACCTGATCTTGATCGCGGGTTCGTCGCTCGAAGTACAACCCGCGGCCGACCTGCCCTTCCGAGCCGTGCACAATGGCGCCCGGGCCATTGTCATCAACTATCAACCGACGGAATTGGACGCTGTGGCCGACGTCGTCATCCACGAGGATGTGACCGAGATCTTGCCCCGCCTGGTCGAGGTGTTGGGTTAGCCCTCTCCCGGATGCGCGTTGCAGGGGCGACACCCCAAGACGGGCGAGGCATCGGCCAGGCAATGGCGTGCAGGATGGTTCTGGTTGCGGCGGACGCCATCGGTTGCGCGGCCCAATGCCCTGCGCCGATGCCGTCGCCCCTACACACCCTTCCTGGATGCACGTCGTAGGGGCGACGGCATTCCCGGTGGGAGTTGGGCCCACCAAAGCCTGGGTCCGGGTGCAGGACTCCGCCCTGGTCCGGGTTCCGTGGGAATGCCTCGCCCGGACCCATGGCCCCCCTGGGACCGTAGCCTGTCGATTTCTTGACAATCGAGCCATTGTCGGCTATACTATCGTGCGGAATTGGACGCTGTGGCCGACGTCGTCATCCACGAGGATGTGACCGAGATCTTGCCCCGCCTGGTCGAGGTGTTGGGTTAGCCCTCTCCCGGATGCGCGTTGCAGGGGCGACACCCCAAGACGGGCGAGGCATCGGCCAGGCAATGGCGTGCAGGATGGTTCTGGTTGCGGCGGACGCCATCGGTTGCGCGGCCCAATGCCCTGCGCCGATGCCGTCGCCCCTACACACCCTTCCTGGATGCACGTCGTAGGGGCGACGGCATTCCCGGTGGGAGTTGGGCCCACCAAAGCCTGGGTCCGGGTGCAGGACTCCGCCCTGGTCCGGGTTCCGTGGGAATGCCTCGCCCGGACCCATGGCCCCCCTGGGACCGTAGCCTGTCGATTTCTTGACAATCGAGCCATTGTCGGCTATACTATCGTGCGGAATTGGTTCAGGGGGCTGTAGCTCAGCTGGGAGAGCGCTACAATCGCACTGTAGAGGCCAGGGGTTCGAATCCCCTCAGCTCCACCAGTTCGCTTTTCCAACCCAATACGGGCACACAGTTTCGTGGGGCTGTAGCGCAGTTGGGAGCGCGTCTCAATGGCATTGAGAAGGCCAGGGGTTCGAGTCCCCTCAGCTCCACCTCATCAAGAACCCCCTTCGCAATGGGCGAAGGGGGTTTTTCATAACGGTCGCCCTACCAGCGGCGGGCCACGGGGTAACAAGTAGAAAACCACTCCACACCATAGAATCACCTTTGGGGAGGGAGAGATGGACAAGAACATCAAGACGGCACACGGCGCCTTTCACGCCCGAGTCGAGGGCAGCGGGCCGGCGATCCTGCTCCTCCACGGCTTTCACCCAGAGAACTCGTGGCGGGTGTGGGAGCACAACCTGGAGGCGATGGCGGGGGCCGGCTACCGGGTCTATGCCCTCGATCTATTGGGGTACGGCGGGTCGACGGGCGACCGGGGGGATCACCACTTTCAGGCAACGGCCCTCCTGGCGCTGATGGATGCCGAAGAGCTGCCCAGGGCCATCGTCGGCGGCTCGTCGTGGGGCGGCATGATCGCCCTGACTATGGCCCTCGCCGCGCCCGAACGGGTGGAGCGCCTGATCCTGGTCGACGCCGCGGGGACCGGCCGGTTTACCGAGCAAGAGATGGAATCGATCGCTTGCCCCACCCTGATCGTGTGGGGAGAGGACGACGCGGTGTTGCCCCTGTCCGATGCGGTCTGGTTTGGCGCGACGATCCCCCACAGCCAGGTGCGCACCATTGCCGACGTCACCCGGCAAGAGGGGGTGCCGCCCTGGGGAGGGCACCACCCCATGCGCTTTAAACCGGTGGAGTTTAACCAGATCGTTACCGAATTCCTGAACAGGTAGGGGCAGTGCATAGAGACCCGACAGGTCTTGAAGACCTGTCGGGTCTGCCAACGGGCGCGAGGGCCGTGCGGACACGGGCCGTGAGCAGGAAATTGTAGGGGCGCGGCATGCCGCGCCCTGTTGACATCAAGATAAGGATGACAAAGGTAGGGGCGCCCCTCGTGGGCGCCCAAATGCTCTACCCTGACCGCAGGGTCCACGTCTCTCCGAGGCGTGCCTTTTCACAACACAGGGGATCTGTGGGGGCTGGGCGCATGTACACCTTGGGGGAGCGCCAGGGCAAACATCCTTTTCGCCACGAAT